>JALZAX010000423.1 GCA_030948055.1 Verrucomicrobiota bacterium
GCTCGCGGAAGGCGGAAGGAAAGTTGGTTTGCCTAACGAGACGTCGCTCAAACTTGCGGCGCAAACCGTTCTAGGCGCGGCGCAACTCGCGTCCGAAAGCAAGTCGTCGCCAGCGGAATTGCGGAGCGCGGTCGTCACGCCCGGTGGGACCACGGCCGCCGGCTTGGCAGCGATGGAAGAATTGCACACTAGCGAAGGGCTCGTCGCCGCCGTGGAAGCTGCCACCGCCCGCGGACGCGAGATGGCGAAAGCCTAACGAGACAAAGCCGCGCGCATCACCTCCACCGGCGCCTTGCGTTCGAACCACTTCTCAAAAGCGAGCGCCCCTTGATGCAACAACATCGAAAGACCATTGGCGCTCCGCGCGCCAGAGTTGAGAGCTGCTTCTATTAATAGAGTACGCGTCGCGGAATAAGTCGTGTCGTAGATCATCAAGCGAGATTCGATCCACGAAGGAGGAATAATCTCGCGATCGGTTGGCTTCATTCCCAAGGAAGTGGCGTTCACGATCAAATCGGCATTGGCAACAGCGGCGCGCAGTTCACTTTCGCGCCACTCCACGGCTTCGGCGCCGAGACCTTTCGCAAGATTTTCCGCTTTAAAGAAGTCGCGATTCACCACCGCGAGATGCTTGCAGCCTTCGGACGCGCACTGCTGCGCAATGGCGCGACCAGTTCCGCCTCCTGCGCCCAACAACAGGATACGCAGTTCCCGCAATTCCACCGAAAATTCTTCACGAACCGCCCGCGCAAATCCCGGTCCGTCCGTGTTACTGCCGATCATCCGGTCACCTTTAAATTGAATCGTATTGATCGCGCCGACTTCGCGGGCGAACGGCTCGAGTTCGTAAACCAATTTCACAGCGCTCACCTTGTGCGGGATGGTCAGGTTGATTCCCACGAATCCACGAGACGGCAGTAGCGCGACCGCATCGAACAATTCGCTAGGTAAAATGTGAAAAGCCGCGTAGCGCATTTCCTCGCAGCACGCCATGAGCGCGGCATTCTGCATCTTCGGCGAAAGCGAATGCGCGATCGGATCGCCAAAAACGCCGAGCCGAATCGGCGGCGTCTCCTCTTTCCAATTCCGCAAGTCAGTAAGTGTGTAGAAATCCTTCATCGCCGCATGTAGCGTTGCCGCCGTCTCCTACTCTTTACAATGCCGAGCGAAAACGAAAACAAGCCGCCGACCGATTTCATTCGCGAGATCGTGGCGGAAGATGTGCGCGATGGAAAACATTCGCGCATCCAGACGCGTTTTCCGCCGGAGCCGAATGGTTATCTGCATATCGGCCACGCCAAATCGATCTGTTTAAACTTCGGCATCGCGCGCGAGTTCGGCGGCGTCTGCAACGTGCGGATGGACGACACCAATCCGACGAAAGAGGAAACCGAGTATGTCGAGTCGATCATGGCCGATGTGCATTGGCTGATTGATGGCTGGGCGGACAAGAATCTCGGTGGTGCGCCGTTCTACACCTCCGATTATTTCGACAAACATTACGAATACGCCGTCACTTTGGTGCGCAAAGGCAAAGCCTATGTCGACGATCAGTCACCGGAAGAAACCGATGAGTATCGCCGTTTGGGGAAAGAGAGTCCGTTTCGCGATCGCGGTGTCGAAGAAAATCTGGACTTGTTAGGCCGCATGAAGGCCGGCGAATTTCCGGATAACAGCAGGACCTTGCGCGCGAAAATCGATATGCAGGCGGCTAACATTTGGCTGCGTGATCCCATTCTCTATCGCATCCGGCACGCCGCGCACCATCACACCGGCGACAAGTGGTGCATCTACCCGATGTACGATTGGGCGCACACTCTCAGCGATTACATCGAAGGCATTACACATTCGCTTTGCACGCTCGAATTCGAAGTGCATCGGCCATTTTATGAATGGATCTTGCACTCGTTAGACCTGACGCCGCCGCTCCCCCGCCAGATCGAATTTGCGCGACTGAACATCGATTACACCGTCATCAGCAAACGGAAGCTGCTACAGCTGGTGACCGAGGGACACGTCAGCGGCTGGGACGATCCACGCATGCCCACGCTCTCTGGGTTACGGCGACGCGGAATTACCGCGAGTGCCATTCGCGATTTTGTCGCTGAGATCGGCGTCACCAAATATCCGAGCCTGACTGAATTCAGCCTCCTCGAACACGCGGTGCGCGCTGAATTTAATCGCACCGCGCAGAGACGTCTGGCCGTGCTGCGACCGATCAAAGTCGTGCTGACAAATTATCCAGCGGATAAAGTCGAGCAGCTCAGCGCGACTAATAATCCGGAGGATCCGAGCGTCGGGACGCGCGAAATTCCATTTGGCCGCGAGCTGTATATCGAAAGCGGCGATTTCATGGAAACACCGCCTCCAAAGTATTTTCGTTTGCG
>JALZAX010000424.1 GCA_030948055.1 Verrucomicrobiota bacterium
GAGTAGGCGTCGGTGTTGGGGTAGGTGTCGGTGTTGAATTCGAGAAGACTTCGACCGCAGCCCGTTGGTCGACGGAGTTGATCATTGTCTCCAATGAGGCCAGCACGATCTGTTGGGATGATTGCTGCGAATTCGTTTCCGCCGCTTTGTCCTCGGCTTTCAAAGTTTCCTGCCCCTGCACTGCTTGCGAAATGAGATCGAGACTCGGCAGCGGATCGAACTCGCTCGAGAGCAAAGCCGAGGTCTCGGCCAGCTTTTTCAGATCCACATCGATCGGCGCGGGCAATGATGTCGGCGGCGGATTCACGCTCACGGCGAGGAGTTGACCCGCTTTTACCGGGACGCAAACTTTAGGGTCGCTGTTCAGCGACATGCAGGCGGTTCCTTCGAGCACTATGAATTTGGCGTAGCTCTTCGCGTCGTACTGCATCATGACCGTCGTGCCGGTGATCGCGGCGGTCACGGCGGCAGTCGAGATTTTCGCTCCGCCCGAATTCTTTGGTACCCGCAGGAGGATGGCGCCGCCCCCCAGCTCGACGTCGCGGGTTCCTTCACGGACGGTGAAAATCGTGTTCGCGCCGAGCCGGGCGATGGTCATGTCCGTAAAAGTCAACTCGCTGCGCGATTCCACCCCCGTCCGCACGGCCGTGCCGCGGCGGACCTCATCGTTGACCGACGCTTTGCGCGCTGACGACTCGTTAGGCAAAAGATTCACCTCGTTGATCACAGCGGTGACTTTCGCTTCCTTCAGTTCCTCAGCGGAAACCGAGTAAGCCGCGACAAGGATGAAAAAAATGCAGAACCGGATGTACATCGAGAAATTTAGGGGGCGAAGAACGAAGCTCCGCTCTTCATTGAAATGCGGGAAAATGGCCTGCCGACGGACATTTTTCCCCAAGAGAAGCGCAACATAACGACAGCCCTAGAATCTAAATGTCAGGGAAAGCGCGCCGCCCACGTTTCCAACCTGGTAATCAAAGACGTCCTGATTGGAATCGTTTATGGCGAAGCTGGCAATCGCATTGGCGCTCAGCCATTTAGTGAAACGATAGGTCGCCCCTAGTGCGAAAATTCCACTGACATCCGTCCGATCGCTCTCGACGTAATCGCGCACTGCCACGCGCGCGATAGCGTTCGCGGTCAGCGATCGCGTCAGATTCACCGAGTAGCCGATATAAGCGCTGAAATCGTGGCGTTCCGGCGGTGCAGGTGTGGCGTGCACACTGAAGCTCAAATCAACTCCGGCCGAGATTTGTTGGGCGCGCCCGATTGGGAAAGGTATCTCCGCGCCGAAATCGATGGCGTGATTGGAAAAAAATTCGTCGAGGCTGTCTGTCGGTGTCAGCCGGTTGTAATCATATTCAGCGCGCAAGTAGAGATTATGCAGCCGCGGCAAAGTATAAGTGAGACCGGCCCGCGCGTCGAAGCTGGCGAAGTTCAACTCGGAAAATCGGTCGTAGAAAAAAAATTGTTTCCCGACCGAGAAACTGGCGTAAAGCGTGCCGATAATTTTCGGCACAAAAGAGACCCCGAGACCCGGCGTGAAAAGAGCGTCGCCTTCTTCGTTATTGCGGGAGAGCGCGACATTTGAGGTGTAGGAAATGGGCGCGGACATAGACACTGTCCACGGTTGATAACTTTCCTGGCGTTTGAGAATTTCCTGCTCGCCCAGATCGGGATCATTTGGGGTCGCAACCGCGTGGGTATCATCCGTGCCAGTGGGCGCGCTTTCTCCTTCACGGAGTCCAGATTGGACGCGGAGAAGCTGGGCGCGATCCTGCGCCGAGCTCGCATTGCCTTGCGCGTGGACGTTTACAATTCCCGCGAAAGCTAAAAACGCGACGAACGCGCGCAGCAAATTATAATTTCCCCCTTGGCAACCGTTCGGCATTTGAGCCGCACAGTTTCAACAACGGACGTGAGAAGCGTCAAGGTTTAGTTGCAGCCCGGCGTTGCCGATGGTTACAACTTCAACAGGTCCCGTTGCCAGGGCACGAGCAAAGTCGCGCTCCGCGCCTCGTCCGCGGCGATGGATTCGACCGCCGCTCTCGGAGCGATAAATGATGGCTCCAGGCCCAACTCTTCCGCTACGACATCGCGCCGGCGCCGGAGATTTTCCGCCGTGCGCTCCATATCCGCCGTGGTTCGGATGCCCTTGCGTGATTTGCGCTGCGGTAATTCCTCCTCGGGTAACCGCATCGCTTCCTCTGCGGCATACAAGAAGGCGCGGCGGCGGCGCGGCGTAAGATGACGAAACTCCGGCGTCCTGCCAGCTTCAAAATCTTTGGCCGACTGCAGCAGTAAATGATTTTGCAGAATGTGAAACGGCGGACGGTCGGCCGCGCGCGCTTCGCGATCGCGCCA
>JALZAX010000425.1 GCA_030948055.1 Verrucomicrobiota bacterium
AAAGCGAGAACTCGAAGTGACCGCCGTTCCATTCACCACCGGCAACAACGGCACGTATAACGCGGTCGTACTTTTTCGCGATATGACGCAGGTGCGGCAGGTTGAGGAAATGCGGCGCGATTTTGTTGCGAATGTTTCGCACGAACTGCGCACACCGCTTTCGATTTTCCGCGGTTATCTCGAGACGTTGCTCGACGATCCGCAACAGCCGCGCGAAGAACTGGTGCGCATTCTAGAAGTGATGGATCGCCATGCCGATCGACTCACGTTGCTGGTCGAAGATATTTTGAGTTTGGCGAAACTCGAATCGCCCGGGGCGCGTTTGGATGTGACCGAAATTTATCTGCCCGATTTTCTCGAAAGCATTTTGCGCGATTGGGAAAAACGCTTTGGAACGAAGCTGCTAACCGCTTCACTCGCTGCGCCGCAAGATTTGCCGATCATTTCCGCGGACGAACATCGTCTGCAGGAAGTCATCTACAACCTGCTCGATAACGCGGTGAAATATTCGCAGCCGGAAGGAAAGATTCATCTGCGCGCGCAACGCTTCAACGAGTCGGTGCGCATTTCCGTTTCGGATGAAGGCGTGGGAATTCCGGCGCGCGACTTGCCGCGAGTCTTTGAACGTTTCTATCGCGCGGACAAAGCGCGCAGCCGGCAACTCGGTGGGACCGGTCTCGGTCTCTCGATTGTGAAACACATCGCACAACTGCACGGCGGCAGCGTCGATGCAGAAAGCGAACCGGGCCGCGGCACGACCATCAGCATTGTTCTTCCGCTGCGGCCGCCGATTGAACTGGAAGAGGCCCGCGAGATCGCCCAGCCGCAGTTTCATTTTAATTAGCTACCACGGACTCAGCAGCGGAATGATCGACCGACCGAAGCGCCGATAATGCTTAAAGTGACGGTCGAGCGTGAAAACGCGGCAGTCTTTGTGCAGCTCGGAAAGTCGCACCAAACAGGCATCGGCTAGCGACATCGGCTTGTCGGCGTAGCGTCGCATCAACACTTCGAGCGCGCCGACTTCATCGGCGACGGCAAACGAAGGCTGAATCAAGCCTGATCGAACTTTTGCGAGTACGCGCGCAGGTTCGCCACCTTCTCGTAAGTAAATGAAACACGCTTCGGATAAAACAGATTCGCAAGTAACGAAAGGCGGTTCGAGTCGTCCGAATTCTTCCGTTGCCCATTTATGCCAGGCGTCTCTTGCCGAGAGCCAAGCGACGAGCGGACCCGTGTCTAGAATAACGATCTCTCTCATTGTCCATAGCCATCAAAATATTTTGGATTCGTCGAAAGATCAGGCGGGCCCGAGATCGTCCCTTTCAGATCCGCCAGCGCTTCCGCCATCGTCATGGGTTTCTGTCCGCGATGACCGTTCCGTTTGAATTCCAAAGCTTCCCGGACGATCGCGGAGCGCGACCGTCGAGTTTGTTTCGATTCTGTGCGAAGCCATTTCGCCAGCGGCTCGGGAATTTTCACGGAGAGTGTTTCCATTCGTCAATAGTATGACGCAATTGACACGCCGGCAAGACGCAGCGCGCGTCACACAATCGTCACACTAAAGAGGTTGTCCGGGTGTGACCGGCGGCGGCATCGTTTCATCCCCGAATGGACGCTGTCGCCGACCTCCCGCAGAGCTTCGCCGCGAAGCATCGCGCCAGTAAAAAGCGCGTCTCGACCGATCAAAGCATCAAGCTTTTTTTCGGCGGCAACGCGCTCGTTGCCATCATCGTCCTCGCGCTCATCACGATCTTTCTTTTCCGCGAAGGCTTCGGATTTTTCGGACAAAACCTGACCAACATCCGCATCTATCGGTTAGCTGGTCTGGAATATGTCGATATCATGCGCCGGCAGGCCGATGCGCACGCGGCGCTTTCGCGCGGATTGAGTTTGCTGCGCTTGAAACAACTGCGCGCATTTCAGGCGGCGAACCTTCCGCAGGAGCAAATCGACCAGGCGTTCGCGCCGTTCGATCAATTCGCCACGGCTTTCAGTGATAGCGCTGAGCCGCTGAACGGACTTGTTTCTGATTACGGCGATCTCGCGTCGGGATTGAAAGCGCAGCTCGCGGCGCAGGCGGAACTGATCGATCGCTCAAACGCCGCTGTCCCGCGCGTGGCGGAAGCAGAGACCATCGCGAAATTGCGTCAAGCCACGCCGGCGTATGAACAAGCGGCGGCGCAAATTCGGACGCAAGTCGAAGGCCTCTTAGCGGCCGCGCCAACGTTTTCGGACGCGGTGACGCAGAAAATTTTCGAACAATGGAAGAAACATGCGCGTGAATATCTCGTCGGCCTAACGAGTGCTTTGAATGAACTGCGCGCGTGGTCGCCGGAAAAACCGGTGCGGTGGTATGAGGC
>JALZAX010000085.1 GCA_030948055.1 Verrucomicrobiota bacterium
ACTGCCGGATCTCGACGCCGGGTGTTCACTGTCAGACTCCTGTCCACCAGAGAAGCTCGAAGAATTTCTCCAACAGCACGCCGAAAAAAATTATTACGTCATCGCTTACATCAACTGCAGCGCCGGCGTCAAAGCGCTCTCCGACGTAATCTGCACCAGCGGCAACGCAGAAAAAATCGTCCGCAGCGCGCCGGCCGATCGCAACATTCTCTTTGTGCCCGATCAAAATCTCGGTGCCTGGGTCACGGAAAAAACCGGACGACAAATGGATTTGTGGCAGGGGAATTGTTACGTGCACGTTGAGTTTACCGCGCGAAGTATTCGCAAAATTCGCGACGAATTTCCTGGCGCGCCCGTGGTAGCTCATCCGGAATGTCCTTTCGCGGTGCGCCTGCTGGCTGATGAAGTTTGTTCAACGGAAAAGATGGTGAGCTACTGCCGGCAAAGCGCCGCGCACGACATCATCATTGTGACGGAAGCCGGCATGCTCCATCGCCTGCGCAAAGAGGTGCCGAACAAGAACTTCATCGCCGGGCCGACCGATCGCTGCGCCTGTGCGGAATGTCGTTTCATGAAAATGAATACGCTGGAGAAAGCACATTCCGCATTGCTGAATTTGCAGCCGGAGATCACTTTGCCGGAAGCGCTGCGCAAACGCGCAGAAGTTCCGATTTTGCGCATGCTCGAGTTAAGTCGCTAACTGCAGTTTGCGCTTGATCGCCATGGCTTGTTCTCGTTAGGCTGCGCCGGTGAGACGCGCACCCATTGTGGTGTTGTTATCAGCAGTTGCCCTGCTGAGCACTCCGCTCACAGCTCAGGAATCGGCGCAAACAGCAACTCTCATCAGCAAGGATAATCGCGTCGATGTCGCGCGAGCTGGCGGCGGGTGGTCAGTCGCCAGCGTGGGTCAGAAACTCAACGTGGGTGATCAGTTGCGCACCGGCGAAGACAGCCGCGCCACGGTGAGGATGAGCGATGGCAGCGTCCTGCAACTCGACGAGCTAACAACAATCGAGATCAAATCTCCCACGGCGGCGGAAAGCAATGCCACACTTAATATGCCGAAGGGTTCGGCGTTTTTCTTTAGTCGCGGCAAGTCGCGTGAAGTGCGCATCGAAACACCGGCGGCGAATGGAGCGATTCGCGGGACGGCTTTTGTTCTGAAGGTGACCTCGGCGGCAACCGCGGTCTCGATGATCGAAGGCGCGTTCGGTTTGAGCAATAGCGGGGGCGCAGTCACGGCGCGGGAAGGACAGAGCGCCAATGCTGGTATGGGTGGAGCGCCCGCGCAAAATACGTTGAGCGATTTCGGTGACGCAGCGCCGTGGTATTTGGTTTTGGAAAATCATTTAGCCCATCCGCGACCGCTCCGTAACGCGGATCGCCGGCAATTTTTCTCGGCGTTGCCCGACGCCACGAAGCGGTTCCGAATGATCGCGCCCCAACTGGCCGGGGCTTCGACAATCGCGCGCACAGATTGGGCCTTGGATATTTTGCGCGAAAGTTTCAAAGCCGTCGGACCTGATTGCGGAATGCGCGCGAGAATTTTGCGCAGCGTGACGCAGGCCGATCCGAAAGATGCTGATAAACTCCTCGAGCTGGCGATAGCCTTGGGACCCGATTGTGCGGGATCGTTTGGCGGCGGCGGCGGAGGAGGAATACCCGGCGATGAGGGCGGTCCTCCTGGTATGAACAATGGAAACTTGATTCCGCCCGGTTCGAACGGCGGCGGGGGAGGTCAAGGCAACCTGGTGGCCGTCTGCCATAATGGCCAAACGATTTTCCTGACTTCGGACGCAGTGCAGGCTTTTCTTAAACAAAATCCCGGAGCCAAACTCGGCGCCTGCCAGCTGACACCGATCGGTAATCCCTGAGCTAATTTTTCGCAGCGAATCGCATGCGAAGTCGCGAAGCGAAAATACTTACTCGCGCGCGAACGGCTCTCGGGGGAAGTCTGCTCGCGGCGGGCGTGGGAGTGGCCGCACTCTATTATATATACGCCGATCCGCTCGCCCGGCTCAGTTACGATCTGCCCTTCACCTGGAGATCCCCGCTCGACACAGATAAGTTCGTTCTCGTTTATCTGGACGACGTTTCGGCCAAGAGATTGAACCAGTCGTTAGGCGATGCCTGGAATCGCGGGCTGCACACGCAGTTGATCAATCGCCTGAGGCAGGACGGAGCGCGCCTGGCTATTTTCGACATCGTTTTCGATGCGTCGGCCAAAGACGCTGCTGCCGATGAAGCGCTTGCGGAGGCGATCCAGAAAAACGGCCGCGTGATTCTCGGCGCGGCCATGGAAGTGTTTGAGCCACTCGGCGGCGTGGCCCAGGAACGAATTCTGCCGCCGATTCGAACTCTGCGAAAAGCGGCGGCGGGGTGGGGTCTACTCGCTTTTCGACCGGTCGATCCCGACTACGCCGTGCGCCAGATTTACTTGGGAACGGAGGATGTGCCGACGGCCACGTGGCGCGCAGCAGAACTATTGGGCGCGAAAGCCGCGCAGGAAAATCGTCACCCGGCCTGGCCGCGTTGGGTAAATTACTATGGGCCGCCCGGACAATTTTCCTCCGTCAGCTTCGTGCAGGCGATCGAGCCGGAGGGATTGCCAGCCGATTTCTTCAGAGACAAAATTGTTTTGGTCGGCGGCCGCACTGCGGTCGGTTATCTCGGCGCGAATCGCGACGAATTCGGCACGCCCTACTCGCGCTCCAGCGGTGAGCTTTCGAGCGGCTTGGAAATTCATGCGACCATTCTTCTCAATTTGTTGCGGGGCGAGTGGCTCACGCGGCTGTCGGTTAAACGAGAAACCATTCTCGTAATCGTCGTCGGTCTGTTGCTTGGTTTGCTCGCACTCATTCGGCCGCTCTTCGCCACCCTCGTCGCACTGGCGACGGCACTGGCCTTTACCTGTTTCGTTTGGTGGCTGGCGTGGAACGAACGCATTTGGTTCGCCTGGCTCATTCCGGTCGCAGTCGAAATTCCAGTAGGTCTCTTCTGGTCGTTAGGTTCGCAATACTATATCGAGTCTCGCCGCCGAAAGGAACTGCGTCGGGCCTTTGGTTTTTATTTGTCGCCGCAGATGGCGGACAAGATTGCGAATTCGGATTTCGATCTCACGCCCGGCGGCAAGACGGTCGAGGCCACGATCATGTTTACCGATCTGGAGAATTTCACCGCGCTCTCCGAAGATCTCGATCCGGCGGAAGTCTCGAAAACTTTGATCGATTACTTCGAACGGACGACGCGCTGCATTCTGGAAAAAAAAGGGACGATCGTAAAATACGTCGGCGATTCAGTCATGGCCGGCTGGGGCGCGCCGATTGAAGATCCGATGCATGCCACACTCGCGGCGGAGGCAGCCTGCGATCTGCGTTGTCTGGCGGATATCGAATTGCGCGGCCGTCGTCTGCGCACGCGCATTGGTGTGAACACCGGCAAAGTCCTGGCCGGAAATCTCGGTTCTACCTATCGCTTCGATTACAGCATGATCGGCGACACGACGAATTTCGCGTCGCGCCTGGAATCGCTAAACAAATTTCTCGGGACGCAGGTTTTGATTTCCGAATCGACGCGTGCGCAGATCGGGGGAAAATTTGTCGTTAGGCAACTGGGCGAATTTCGCGCGGCCGGGAAAACGCACAGCATTCTCATCCATGAGTTGATCTGCCGGTGTGATGCGACCGCGGACGAACGCGAATGGATCGCGCTCTTCGAACAAGGTTTGCGGAAGTTCCGCGCGGGCGATTTCGAAGGCGCCATCGATTCGATGAACCAAACGCAAACGGCCCGCGGAGGTGTCGATGGGCCTTCGGCATTTTATCTTCAAAAGATGGCGACGATGGACCCCGCATGCCGGCGGGACGACTGGTCAGGCATCATCGAAATGACCGAGAAGTAGCAGCGTTCCTTTTGGTTTGTTTTTGCGAACAGAGTTCCTAGTGTCCTGCCGCGATGCGGCGACCTTCAATATGGCTCATGCTGGTCGTGTTCTTGCTCGGCCTCGTCCTCGTGCGCGAGCCGCGCATCGGCGCCTTGGAAGAGACTTTTTTGCGCTGGCTGATGGGGCATTCGCAAAACAGCGGCGGCCCGCCGGTTCCGCTGACCGTCGTTGAGATTAGTCAGGAAGCGCTGGCGGATACGCAACGCGACAGCGAAGCGAAACCAGGTGCGAACGTCGGCGCGGTTTCGCCGCTTGAGTACGCGCTCTTCTTGCAGTCAGCGCTCGATTTTCAACCGACCGTAATCGCCGCGGAAAATATTCTGAAGTGGCGCGAGCGCGACAAAGATCAGGAGCAGGTTTTTGTCGATCAAGCCATGCGCGTGCCAAAGCTTTTGCTCGCTGAGGAATTGAGCAACAATCCTGATCCGGACGCGCCGACGACGGAAATTCACGGATTTCCAAACGTCAGTGGAAAACGCGGAGACCTTGTCGCGTTCTCCGGGATTGGCCGCCAACCGAGCGAAGATTTGCGTCTGATTTCGACGCACGGATTCACCAATTTGCCGGATGAAATTTCGTCGTCGATCCGAGTGCCATTGTTATTTTCTTATCGCGGCGAAGTTGTTCCATCGTTTCCGTTGCAAGCGATTATGCTGTGGCAGCGCATCGTTCCGTCGGAAGTGCAGATCGTGCTCGGCTCGCACATAACACTTCCGCAGAACCGAAAAATTCCGATCGCGGCCGATGGCACATTGCTGATCGACCCGGGTATCACGGCCCGCGCGCGGAGGATTAGCCTGAACGAGCTGCTGCTGGCCGCGCAACAGCGCGAAACTTCCAACACAACAGCCTTCGCGGATTTGCGTGATCAGATTGTCCTGGCCCGTTCGCCCGCGAGTCTGCTTTCGCCTCCCGATGTTTTTGCCGCCACCATCGCCAGCATCCAATCGGGCGCATACATCCATCGCATCAGTCGGATTTTTGATTTGTTCTTTCTGCTCCTGGTCGCAGCAGGCGCCGGTTTTCTGCGCAAGATGATGCGTTTCGATTTGGCCTTGTTAGGCATCGCGCTCAGTGCGGCCTATTGCCTGGTCGCTCTCGGCACGATCGCGCAATGGAATCTCTATCTCCCCGGCGTTGTCCCACTGGCTGCGATTTGGACTGCCATCGTCGTGGCGATGTTTTCTCGACAAAAGAAAACTTTGCGTGTGACGCCGCCATCTCGATTCCGTCGCCGCTCGCCTAACTCCGAAAGTCTTCGCGAGCGAGGCAAGTGATCGCGGCCGATGAAGTTCACTAATCTCACGCGCCAGACCGAAATCGGCGCGAATTGTTACTGCCTCGAAAGCGGCGCCGAACGCTTTGTGCTCGATAGCGGGATGCATCCGAAGGAGGACGGCGACGCGGCGCTCCCGCTCTTTGACTCATTAGGCGGAAACGAAATCGACGCGATCATCATTTCGCACGCGCATCAGGATCACATCGGCACGTTGCCGGTGCTGATGCGTCGTCAACCGACAGCGCGCGTCTTCATGACGGAAGCGACGGCCGCGATCGGCGATGCCTTGCTGCACAATTCCGTCAACGTCATGCGGCGCCAAGAACCGGGAATGCTGCTCTTCACCCATAAGGAAGCAAATCGCGCGGCGGATTTGTGGCGGGCATGTCGTTTTCGTCAGCCGATGAGTCTTGCGGGCGACCGATTGAAAAACCCGAACGGCCGGCGCGTCAGTTTTGAATTTTTCGACGCAGGACATGTGCTTGGTTCGGCCGGCGTGCTTTTGCGCTCGGAAGGCCGCGCGATTTTCTACAGCGGCGATGTAAACTTCGACGGCCAGACGATCGCGCAGCCGGCAGTTTTTCCAGAGAGCGGCATAGACGCCCTGATCATCGAAACGACGCGTGGGGACCATGCGACGCCGCCGAACTTTACGCGCACAGCGGAAGAGAAACGCTTCGCGGAAGTAATCATAGGCGCGTTTGAGCGCGGAGGCTGCGTTCTTGTTCCGGTGTTTGCTCTCGGGAAAACGCAAGAAATTCTGGCCATGATCTACCGCCTCCGCCGCGAAAAAATACTCGGCGAATTTCCGCTCTACATTGGCGGGTTGAGCACCAAGATGACGGAGATTTACGATCGATTCAGCCTAACGAGTCGTCGAAATTTCCCTCGCCTGCAGTTGCTCCAAGACATCGAGCCATTCACGCTCAATGCTGACACGATCGTGGATGCGCCGGCCAAACCGGGACGCATTTACGCGCTGTCCAGCGGAATGATGACGCCGAAAACGCTCTCGAATATTTTCGCGCGCCGCGTTCTGGAGGATCCGAAGCATTCGATTTTCTTTGTCGGTTACGCCGATCCGGAATCTCCCGCTGGCGTTTTGCGCGAGGCGAAGAGTGGCGATCTGATCGCGCTCGATCCGGATTTGCCGCCGCAAACACTGCGTTGTCAGGTCGAGAAGTTTCAATTTAGTGCGCATGCCACGCGCGAATCGATCGTTACCTACGTGAAGAAACTCGCGCCAAAAAAAGTTGTGCTCGTGCATGGCGATCTGCCGGCGATCGAGTGGGTGCGCGCGCAGCTCGCGAAGGAATTGCCGGGCACGGAAGTGATTGTTCCGCCGCCCGGCGTCGAGATTGAATTGTGATTGGTGAGAATTGTTTCCTGGAACATCAATTCGTTACGCCGGCGGCAGGATCGGTTGCTGAATTGGTTGGGCGAAACAAAACCCGACGTGGCTTGCCTGCAGGAAACCAAATGCACCGACGATCAGTTTCCCGAACTGGAACTGCGGGCCGCTAGTTACCACGCGGTTTTTCACGGACAGAAATCGTATAACGGCATCGCGATTCTTTCGAAAGAAGAGCCGCGCGAAGTGCGCGTCGGCTTGTGCGACGGCGCGGAATCGGACGATCAAGCGCGCGTCATCGCCGCCACGATTGCGGGCCTTCGCATTTTTTCTATTTATGCGCCGAATGGCCAAACGGTTGGTTCGCCCGCTTATGATTACAAACTGAGATGGTATGAGCGCCTAACGAGTTGTTTGCGCTCGGTGAGCGGCGAGCTGGTGGTCTGCGGAGACTTCAATGTCGCGCCGGAAGATGAGGATGTGCACGATCCGGAACTTTGGCGGGGCGCGATCATGTGTTCGGAAGGCGAGCGCGCAGCATTCGTTAGGCTGTGCGAAACCGGTTTGGCCGATACGCTTCGCCTCCATCATCCCGAGGCGGGCATTTTCACCTGGTGGGATTATCGCATGCTGGCATTCCCGAAGAATCGCGGACTGCGCATCGATGCGGTTTTGGCGAGCGAGAGTCTCGCGACGCGATGTTCCGCGTCCGGAGTCGATCGCGAAATGCGTAAGGGTAAAGAGCCTTCCGACCACGCGCCGATCTGGGCGGAATTCGAGCGCTCAAGTTGAGAAATAAGCGGAGCCGAGTATTTGTTGGGCATGCCGAAAGAGGAGCAGATTGTGACCGAAGGAACGGTGACGCAGGTTTTGCCGGGCACCATGTTCCGCGTCGATCTGCCCGGTAATCGTAACGTCCTCGCGCATATTTCGGGAAAGATGCGGAAGCATTTCATCCGCATCGTCCCGGGAGACAAAGTCGAGGTTGAGCTTTCGCCGTACGATTTAACGAAGGCGCGAATTATTTTTCGAGAGAAATAAGGCAGATCGTTTAGTGAGGTGCGATTTGCTCTGAGAAGAAGAGCGACACATACTCTTTCAGAGGAAAATATTATGACTGAAGAAAATCAACCGAACATGGGCGGGCCGGCCGCGGCGAGTAAGATCGAGAGCAGCAAAACGCACGCGCGTAAGGCGGCGGAGAATCTGCGCGATGCCGCCTCCGACGTGGCGAATGAATACCGCGGCAAAGCCGAGCAGGCATGGGACGATGCGACTTCGCGCGCGCGGACGCTGCAGGAAGATGGCGAACAGTTCGTGCGAGAGAATCCAACGAAGGCGGTCTTTACCGCGCTTGGAATCGGATTTGTTCTCGGGCTCATTTTCCGTCGCTAGAATTTCCTGAATGGCAGGCGACACCATGCGGTTCCGCAATCCCGCGGGACACGCCGGCTTGCTCAACAATATTGTCTCGCTGGCGAATTCGCTGGCGGGCTTTTTTGAGGCGCGGGTCACCCTTTTCGCGCGCGAATCCAAAGGCGCACTGCTTCATCTGCTATTGCTGGGCGGGGCGTTGATGATGGCGCTGGTTCTGATCGGATCGGGTTACGTATTCCTAGTCGTGGGGCTAATTTTCGCGATTGCGCACGCTCTCGGAGTGTCGTGGGTTTCGGTCGCGCTTTGCGTCGCCGGGCTGCATTTCCTGCTCGCGATCGGTTGCGTAATTTTCGCGCGGATGCAGTTCACTAAACCAGTGTTCCGCGCCAGTATGCAGGAGCTTAAAAAGGATCGGGAATGGCTAAAGGATCTGGACCGGAAAAATCGCTAGAGGAGATCAGGCAGGAAATCGCGCATTCGCGTGACCGCATGGCGCGAGATCTTACGGGCCTATCCTACGAGCTGGATTTCCCGCTCAAATTTAGAAAATCGTTTCAGCGGAACACAATGACGTGGATTTCCGCCGCTATTCTGACCGGAGTGGCTTTCGTGGCGCGGCTCCCCGCTAGCAAGAAGACGGTGAAAGTTAGCGCCCCGGAAAGCGGCGGAAAAAAGGGCCGCGAGCAGAGAAAAGGTTTGCTCGAAGCAGGGCTAGCGATGGGGCTGTTGCGCTTTGCGGCCGCAATTGCCAAACCGATCGCCGTTAAATATGTGCAGAATGCCGTCGGCGGATATGCGCGCCGCAAATAAGCCCGAGCCTACGAAGGGTTAAAGCGGAACTTCGTCCGGCCACGCTTCGCGTTGGCCTTGGCCTTGCGCCGGCTCTTTTGCGTAGGAGTTTCGAAAGCACGCAGACGCCGCACTTCCTCGAGG
>JALZAX010000086.1 GCA_030948055.1 Verrucomicrobiota bacterium
GGAACGTCCCGCCCCACAGCCCGCTGGCATCGACCGGTAATAAATTCGCGACGCGATCGAGCATCTGCCGAGCGGCTTTGTTCGTGAACGTGAGCAGCAAAATATTTCGCGGATCGACACCATTCTCTAGCAAGTAAGCGACGCGATACGTCAGCGTGCGCGTCTTGCCCGAACCCGCGCCCGCAATGACCAGCAGCGGCCCCGGCGGCGCCGTCACGGCTGCGTGCTGTTGCTCATTCAACTCCGCCGCGTAATCGATGTGAATGCCCGCGGCGGAAGGAGCGCGTTCGAGAATGTATTGCCGGGACATGGAGCCGATACGCTCCCGTCAGCGCGTGCTCCCTTCAATGAAAATCTAAACCGCTTCTCCCGATCAGGCGGAACGATCGCGCTTTTTTTCCGTTAACTCCTCGAGCAACTCGATCTGGATCTGCTGAATCTCGAAGAGCCGCTGATATTGCCTGCGCAGGAGGTGATCCACTTTTTCGTGCAGATGACGAATCTCGAGTTCGGCCTTCAAGTTCACCTTGTAATCATTCTCCGCCCGCAGGCGGTCGCGCGCTTCCGAGCGGTTCTGGCTCATCATAATGACGGGTGCCTGCAAGGCCGCAATGCAGGACAGGATCAGGTTCAGCAGAATGAAGGGATATGGATCGAAGCCTCGATCCGCAAGGAGCGCTGCATTCAGCGCGATCCAAACGAACAGAACCGCTCCGAAAAAGATGATGAATTTCCAACTGCCGCCGAACTCCGCGATCTTATCGGACAAGCGTTCGCCGAAAGTGAGCTTGCGTTCAAATTGATGCTCAATGTTCTCCGAGAGAAGCTCGTGCTGTTGCAAGCTGTCCACGACCTCCTGGTCGAGCGTGGAGAGTTCGCCCAGCTCTTCCTGCAAGGTACGTTTAACGTATTCCTTGCGGAACCGGCCCAGGTCTTCGAAGCAGATAAACTGATGCGGATCCCAATCAGGACGCTGTCCTCGAATGAACTCAGCGAGCGACGGGCGAATGTTATCGCCAATCGTTCCGCAATCCGACGCCATGCGTTCTCGGCAGATTTGGCAGACGGCTTCGTGCGTTTCGCTCACGTGATTCGCCAGAGGATAACTCGCGCGAGTCTCGTGTCGATTCAGTGTTGAACGGAACGGTGCGAACCTTACCGTCAGCCGCATGGAAGAAGCCGAAGTCCCCCTGGAGCATTTGCACGAACACACTCATCACGCGGCCGAACACGGCGGCGCGCCGTGGATTTCGTGGGTCGCGCTGAGCACCGCCATTCTCGCGGTGCTGGCCGCGATTGCCGGTTTGCTTTCGGGTGCGCGCGTCAACGAAGCGATGATGAGTCAAATCGAAGCGGCCGATAGCTGGTCGCATTATCAGGCAAAGGGAATCAAAGCCTCCGTGCTCGATGCGAAGATGACGCTAGGCAATGCGCCGACCGAACAAGACCGCGCGAAAGCAGCGCGCTACGCCGAGGAACAGACGGAAATCCAAAAGGAAGCTGAGGAGAAACAAACGGAAGCGAAACACAATTTTCACCAACACGAAGTTTTTGCGCGTGCGGTCACCATGTTCCAAATTGCCATTGCCATCGCGGCGATATCCGCCCTGACGAAACGTCCACGTTATTGGTTCGTTAGTCTGGCGCTGGGCGCGGTCGGTTGCGTTTTTCTCGCGCTCGGATTTCTCGCGCACTAAGCTGCGCCATGCGTGTTCTCGCGATTGATTGTTCGCTGCGGAGCAGCGGAGTCGCGATTGTGGAGACGAACGGACGCGGGCAGCGGGCACTTTATTTCGGCCTGATTCAAAACAAACGCGAGTTGCCGCCTTCGTCCTGCCTGGTCGCGATTCATGATCGCCTCGCGGAGTTGATTCACGAACACGAGCCTGATTGTTGCGCGCTCGAGGCGGTCATTTACGTGCAGAGTTACAAGACCGCGATTGCCCTCGGTGCGGCGCGCGGCGCGGCAATTCTCGCCGCGGCACAACGCGGTCTGCCAATTTTTGAATACGCGCCGAAACGCATCAAACAATCGACGGTCGGCCGCGGCGGTGCGGACAAAGGACAAGTCGCGTTCATGGTTCGCGCGTTACTGGGTTTAACCGAAACGCCATCCGAGGATGCGGCCGACGCGCTCGCGATTGGTTTGACGCATCTGCGCGCGCAGGAAAGTGCGCGGCTCGGAGTTCCAACCGGAGCGCAAATATGATCGCTCGCTGGCTGGGACGCATCGGTTATGGGGAAGCGCTTGCCATGCAGGACGAGCTGGTCGCGCGCAAACACGTTGACCACTCGTTAGGCGACGAACTACTTCTGCTGGAACACGAACCGGTTTACACGATTGGACGCACGCCCGACCAATCGAGTTTGCGCGACGCGGCGCAATTGCCCCATCCGCTTTTTCCGATCAATCGCGGAGGACAAGCCACTTATCACGGCCCGGGACAGCTGGTTGGTTATCCGATTATCGATCTGCGCCGCTGCGGGGAGGACTTGCATCGCTACCTGCGCTGGATCGAAGAGACCTTGATTCTGCTCTTGCACTCGTTAGGCATCAATGCCCAAACGCGCAGTGGTTTGACCGGCGTCTGGGTCGACGATCGCAAAATTGCTTCCATCGGCGTCGGGGTCCGACATTGGATCACGATGCATGGATTCGCGCTCAATGTTGGTAGTGATCTTTCGGCTTTCGATCACATCGTGCCTTGTGGCATCACCAATGTGATCATGACTTCGATCGAAAAAGAATCCGGCCAAAGCTGGTCCGTGGAAGAAGTGGGCAAAAGCGCAGCGAAAATTTTTACGGATCGAATGAGTCAACTGCGCCACGTGGAAATGCTCGCGACATGAAACAAATTCCACTGGAAGACAATTTCACGGACGTGATCGGCAAAGCGCAACGCGGTCTCGGTATTTCCGATAGCCAATTGGCGGAAGAAGCGCGCATCAGTTCGAACGATGTGCGCAAGCTTCGCGGCGGTGAAGTCGATGAGATCGCCCTCTATCGTATCGCGCCGGTGCTGGGTTTGGCCGGTCGCGCGCTTTTCGATCTGGCCAGCGGAACCTGGACACCGCCGGAAATCAAACCGATCCAGGGTTTCGCCGGCTTCACCACGGACTTCAGCGACATGAGTGTGAATGCCTATCTCGCGTGGGATCCGAAAACGAAACGCGGTTTCGCTTTCGACACCGGCGCCAACGCGACTGAAATGATCGCTCGAATCGCAACTGAGAAATTACACATCGAAGCGATCCTGCTGACGCACTCGCATCCCGATCACATCGCGGCGCTGAGTGAATTACGAAAAACAACGGGCGCGCCGGTTTACCTCGGAGAACGTGAGTCTGTCCGCGTCGCCGAACCCATTGCGGAAGGGAAAACATTCTCCGCCGACGCGTTGGAAATTGAAACGCTTCTGACCTGGGGCCATTCCGAAGGCGGTGTGACCTACTTTGTGCGCGGACTCGAACGACCGCTCGCGATTGTGGGCGATTCCATTTTCGCGGGATCGATGGGCGGCGGCAGCGTGTCGTATCAGGACGCCTTGCAAAACAACCGCGAGAAAATTCTCAGCTTGCCTAACGAGACGATCATTTGCCCGGGCCACGGGCCGTTGACCACGGTGGAGAAAGAAAAAAACGACAATCCCTTTTTCGCGGGAAAGCTTAGCGAATGAATATCGGTTTCGTTGGAGTCGGGCGCATGGGAGGGAACATGGCGCGACGGCTGAAGGATCGCGGCTTTCACGTGACCACTTTATTCGATCGCAACCGCGCGCATGCCACGGAACTGGCGAGCGAACTTGGAGCCGCCGCCTGTCAGTCGCTCGGCGAGGTGACCGCTGGCGCGGACGTGATCTTGACCGTCGTTTCGGATGATGCGGCGATGCGAGAGATTTTCAGCGGCGGCGACAATTTGCTAACGAACGCGCGCGGTAAGTTGTTCATTAACTGCGCGACTATCTCGCCGGCAGTTCACTTGGAAGTGGAGCAACTCGCGCAAAAATCGGGCGCGGAAACTCTCGAGGCGTGCATGGCCTCGAGCATCACGCAGGCGCGGGAAGGTTCTCTTTATCTGATGTGCGGCGGCAACGAAGAAACATTCCGGCGCGCCGAACCGATCCTCAAGGAACTGAGCGCGTCGATGCGTTTCGTCGGGAAAACTGGCGAAGCGGCGAAAGTGAAAGCGCTGGTGAACATGGTGATGAACATCAACACCGCAGGCCTTGCGGAAGGTCTCGGATTAGGGGACGCGCTTGGCCTTGATATCACGATCTTGCGTGAAGTTTTCTCGCAAACCGGCGCGGCATCGCGCGTCTTGCAGACCGACGGCGAAGACATGCAGAATCGCGATCATTCCTGTTTTTTCTCCGCGGCGCACGCGGCCAAAGACAGCGGCATCGCGCTCGATCTCGCGGAAGAACTCGGGCTCGATTTACCTCTGGCGCGCGCGACGAAAGCGCAATACGACGAAATGATTGCGGAAGGTTTGGGCGACCTCGACAAATCCGGAGTGGCGGAGCTCACCTTCAAGTCGCGCTACAAACATTCCGGCGATCGCGTGTGATTTGTAGCTACACGTTCCGCGCCGGCGTAAATATTCATCGTCTCGCCGCGCACGAAACCGACAAGCGTTTGATTATTTTCGCGCGCGAATTCCACTGCCAGACTGGTCGGGGCCGAGATCGCCGCTACGATCGGAATTCCGGCCGCGAGAGCTTTCTGCATCATTTCGAATGAAACGCGGCCGCTGAGAAACAAGACGCGCTCGCGCAGCGGCAGTTCGTGATCGAGCAACGCGCGTCCAATCAATTTATCGAGTGCATTGTGTCGGCCAACATCTTCGCGCAGCGATTGCAATTCGCCGTTGAGATCGAAAATCGCGCAGGCGTGCAATCCGCCAGTGCGTTCGAACGTCGCCTGTTTTTCCCGCAGGCGTTTTGGCAATTCAAGCAGGACCTTGGCGGAGATCGAGGCCGTGTCGGCGATTGAAGGAAACGATTGCCGAACGGCTTCAATGGTCGCCTTGCTGCAAACGCCGCAGCTGGATGAACTGAAAACGTTTCGCGTCAACTTGGCCGGATCAAACGATTCAGGATTTCGCAGCGTGACATTGATCGCGTGATCGGCCTTTGATTTTCCGCACTGCGTGATGTCGAAGATGTCGTTAGGCGAACGAACAAGATTCTCCGTAAGCAAAAAGCCGGCGGCCAGCTCGCGATCATGTCCGGGCGTCCGCATGACGACGGCGATGCTGTGACCTTCAATTCGAATTTCCAGCGGTTCTTCCGCGGCCACATCGTCGGGACGCTGCGCGCCATTTCCGTTCTCGTATCGCAGTATCGAGGTCTGGCGAAAACTATTCATCGCGGTTCAAAGCGAGCAAATCGTCCGGCGTGTTTAGGTTGGCGAACAACGATTCGTCATGCGGTTCGATTTTAAGCAACCTAATGAGTCCTCTTGCGACACAACGAGCAGCAAACTTCTGAAGAGAATAGTCGTCCGATTGCAGGAAATCTTCCGCGACGGGCAATGAGCCTTTCGGATAAATGGCGGCCAGTGGTTCGAATCGGTCGGCACGCGGGACGACGCCCGTGTCTGGCGAACACACATCCAGCAGCGCGCGCAGATAACTTCCAGTCATCTTGGGTAAATCAATCGCCAAGACCAGGAGATGGGAAGTTGAAGATCGACGCAGCGCGCTGACTAATCCTCCGAGTGGTCCAGTTCCCGACTGCGCATCAGTAATCAGAATATGAGTTCGCCATTCGTCGCGCGGCGGTCCGGCGATGAAAATTTCGCGCGGTTCAAGTTCCTCTAAAATTGAGAGCTGGCGGTTCCATAACGTCTGGCCGTTGATCTCGAGCAGCGCTTTGTCGCGTCCCATGCGAGTGGATTTTCCACCGGCGAGCAGGACGGCGCTGAAGGATGGGCTCACTGCACGACCAGTTCGGCAGGACCAGTCGTTAGGCAACCATCCGTTAGGATTTGCGCGCGCAAACCGCCTTGGCCGGCGAGCGCTTTCTCCGCGCCCGGCGCGAAGGCGGCGTCGAGCCAGTAACATGGTTTGCAATGCGCTGTTCCGAGGAAACGAATACCTTGCAACGAGAATTCCTGGCCGATCAATTTATTTAAGTCGACTTCGGAAACGATGACGTTGCGCCGCAGGACGCCGGGTGATTTTTGCACGTGCGGAAATTTCGCGCGCAAAGAATCGAAAACTTCCTGCGAGAAAAAAGTGATCTGACCTTTGTAATCGTCTTTGTAGTCGAAGAAGCGGTCACCGCGAATACCGTGGCCGGCGACGCATTCGACACGCTCCGTCTCCTGCAATGGATAATCATCCGGCGCGCGGCCGTGGTGCCCGAAATAATTGTGGCCGGGCGAAATAAAAATCTGACGGATAAACACGCGGCGAAACTTTAGTCTTCGGCATGGGCAACGCAAAGGGTGCCGCCTTGCGCTGGGTTCGCACGACGTGGAACTTATCGCGCAATCATGGGAACAGTCTGGCGAGTTTTCACATATCTGCGGCGTTATCCGGTCCTGGCGCTTTCAACTTTAGCCTGCGCAATCCTGGGCACGCTGATGGTGGTCGTTCCGCCCGCGGTGACGAAGGTGTTCATCGACCAGGTGTTGAATCAACATCGGCCGGAGCGCCTCGCGCCTTTGCTCGGGATCGCGGCCGCCGCCTACGTGCTACAGCAGGGACTGAATTCACTTCGCCTGATTCTGAATAATACCTTCGAACAAAAAGTAATCTTCGATCTGCGCAGCGATCTCTATTCGCACATCCAATTGCTCCCGCTGCGTTGGTTCGACAATCGTGCGACCGGCGATCTGATGACGCGCATCCTGGAAGATGTGAACTCAGTTGAGCGCGTCTTGATCGACGGAATCGAGCAGGGAGTCGTAGCTGCCTTGCAACTGATCATCGTCATCGGAGGAATGTTCTACCTAAGTCCGAGGCTGGCCTGGTATAGTCTGGCGGCCTTTCCGCTTCTGGCGGGTGGCGCGCTTTGGTACACGCTCACGGCCCATCGCCGTTACCGCCTGCAACGTCGCGCATCCTCGGCCATGAATTCGCTGCTGCACGATAACCTCGCGGGCATTCGGCAGATCAAAAGTTTTGTGCGCGAACGCGAAGAGCACGCGCGCTTCAATTCCGTGAGCAACCAATTGCGCCAGGCTACTCTCGTGGTCATGAAGGTGTGGGCGATTTACAGCCCGGCTATGGTTCTCATCGGCGCGTTAGGCGTGATGCTGGTGGTCTGGATTGGGGCGCGCTCGGTTTTGGCGGGAACAATGCAACTCGGAGATATGATCGCGTTTCTCATGCTCACCGCATTTCTTTACGAACCGATCGGCAAACTGCATCAGCTCAATCAACTGCTGCAGGCCGGACGCGCGGCCGGCGAACGCGTCTTTGAAATCATCGACGAACCAATCGAGCCGGGATGGAGCGCGAGCACAGGCGATGCGGAAATCAGCGGCGACGTGCGCTACGAAGACGTCGGGTTCAGTTATGCCGAGGGCAGTTTACCGGCGTTGCAGCACATCAGTTTTCATGCGCGCCCGGGCGAAACGATCGCGCTCGTCGGCACCACCGGCGCGGGGAAATCGACGCTGGTGAATTTATTGCCGCGTTTCTACGAATTCGATTCCGGCGAAATCTTGATCGATGGAACGCCGATCCGCGAGTTCGGTCTGCGGCGGTTGCGCGAAATGATCGGCGTGGTCACACAGGAAAGTTTCCTTTTCAACGGCAGCATTCGCGAAAATCTGCTCATGGGAAATCCGCAGGCGAGCGACGAAGATGTTTTGCGCGCGGCTGAGGCAGCGAATGCACGGCCGTTCATCGATCGGCTACCGGAAGGTTTGGATAGCGTGGTCGGCGAGCGCGGGGTGAAGTTAAGTGTCGGCGAAAAACAGCGGCTCTCGATTGCGCGTGCGCTGCTAAAGGATCCACCAATTTTGGTTCTCGATGAAGCGACCGCGAGTGTGGATACGACGACGGAGCGCTTGATCCAGGAAGCGCTCGAACATTTGATGGCGGATCGAACTTGTTTTGTGATCGCACATCGCCTCTCGACCATTTTGCGTGCGGACCAGATTTTAGTTTTGGAACGCGGCCGGATCATTGAACGCGGAACGCATTCTGAATTAGTCGAGCTGGGCGGAAAATACGCGCGACTTTGGGAACAGAGTTTTCTCGAAACCGATCGCGACCAGGATGTGGAAAAGCTAGCGGCGTTGTAGCCGCTTCGCTATGCGAAGCGCGAGTGCTGCGACGGTCGCCCTCGCGCCGCTCATAGAGCGGCGGCTACACTCCGTTGCTCAGCTCGTTGTACTTCGTCTCCAACGCGCGATAACGTTCTTCCAATTCCGCCAGCGCGCGCCGCTCTTCCCGCAGCGCTTGTTCGAGTTCGCGAATGCGATCCTGCACCGCGATCGACATTCCCGTCGTGGCCGGACCGGCAAAATCTTCTTCGGCCGGCGCCTCAATCTCATCTGGTAACGCTTCCAGGAGCGGAGCGATGTCGCGAACCTGTTGACGCGTCGCGCGACAGGAATCGATCACCGAAGTGTCATCATCGATTTCGCCGAGGCGAAGAAATTCGCGGATGGACCCAAGCGTGGTTGGACCATAAAACCGCTCGCTCGTTACTTCGACAATCCAATCCATGCCGAGCTCGGGCAGCATGGGCGCTTTCATCCAATTCGTTTGATCAGTCGAAATAGAATCGTGCGGCGCCACTTGTGCCGAGGAAGCCCAGCGCGCCAGTTGATCGAAACTAAGCGGGCCAAAAATCGTGCCGTCTTCGTGTTTCCGCAGAAACCACTGCTGTTCGGCGGACGCAGCCATCACTCGTTAGG
>JALZAX010000087.1 GCA_030948055.1 Verrucomicrobiota bacterium
CCGGGAATCTCGGCGAAGGACGTTTCGCGCACGGCTTCTTCCGGGCCGATTATGCCAACGATGACGCGCGAATCGCCGCGGCTGATTTGCGTTTCAAAGCCAAACTCCTGCACGCGCGCGACGATTTCGTCGATCTGCGCGTCAGTCGCGCCCGGTTCAGTGATGATGATCATTGCTCGTTAGACGAAACGAGCATGCAAGCTGATTTGGACGCGCGCAAGAGCGCCGCGAATCAATTCGTGATCGTGACCGGTGTGCCGGACGAAACAGAGCGAAAGAAATTTTCCGCCATAAATTCCGGCATACGAATGCAGCCGTGCGAGGCGGGATAACCGGGTAGGTAGCCCGCGTGCATCCCAACCCCGCCGACAATGCGCATGAAGTACGGCATCGGCGCGCCTTTGAAATGCGTTCCAGCCGGCTTCGGATCTTTTTCCACATCGACGTTCGGGACAACGACGTTGCCGCCGGCATCGACGTAATCGCCGTACTTGCTGGAGACGTGGTCTTTATCTTTTTGGCTGATGCTGAAATGACCGACAGGCGTGTTGAGACCTTCACGGCCGGTGGAAAGCTGCGAAACGCCAACGAGAGCGCCGCCCTTGTAAAAATACGCGCGCTGTTCGGCCAGACTGATTTTTACGGAAGGTTTCCCGGGGACAGTATCGCCATCCCAATAGGAAACACTGTCTTGCGGCGCACCGTTCGAGACCGCGCCCGCTCCGTAAACGCCGCCAAGATATTGCGTCTGATAATTCGCATCATCCCCACACGAACTGAGAATAAAAACGCCTGCGCCAGCCAGGATCAATCGGGCAAATAAAGAAAAACGTCGGTCCATAAAAAGTCGTGGGGATGTAATGTTCGCGGTCGTTAAAGTCAAGGAATCGACCGCAATGGAGCGCTTCGCGTGCCGCGCGGGCCGAGGTGGGCTTGAATTCTGCTTTCTTTCACGCACAATGCCGCCCGCCCAGTTCCAGGCGATCCAAGCCATGCCGACCTACGAGTATCATTGCGAGAAATGCGAAAAAAATTTCGAGTTTTTCCAATCGATGCGCGACCCGGCTTTTACGGAATGCCCGAAAGAGCATTGCCAGATGAAAAAGTGGGGCCACGGCAAAGTGAAACGACTTCTCGGCACTGGCGCCGGCCTCATTTTTAAAGGCTCCGGCTTTTACGTCACCGATTATCGCAGCAAATCCTATGAGGAAGCGGCGAAAAAAGATGTGCCTGCCAGCGCCGCGACTCCTGAAAAATCTTCCGGCAAAAAAGAAGGCGCCGCCCCGACCCCGGCGAAACCAGCCGAAAGCAAAAAGAAAAGCGGCGAATGATGCAAGCGACTGAGGAAATCATATTGGTTTGTCCGGAATGCCGGCACGAAAACGAATCCGAACGCATTTATTGTCATGAGTGCGGGGCGCGTTTGGACCGCTCGAAGGCGGCCAAACTCAAGTCGCAGGAGGAAGATCCGAAGGAAACGCAGAAGCGGCTGAAAACGATGCTCGATGGACGCAGCGCCAAACGTAAGCAGCTATTTTTTCTCGGCGCGAAACTGATCCTGGGTGCGTATCTCGTGGCCGGGCTGATCCAGATTTGTCGGCCACCGGACTTGCCGCCGCGCACGTCCACCTCGGTGGCGGAGTTGCCGCCGCAAATCAATCTCGACTTGGAAAACGCGACCATGGATCCGCGTGGCGCGGTGCTGCCATACTCCGAGGATCAAATTAACTCCTACCTCACTTACTCGCTCAAGAGTAAGCAGACAGCGCTCAGCCAGTATCTAAAATTTGAGCGCCTCGCCCTCGGTTTCGATGAAGGCACGGTCAAAGTCACGGTCGAGCGATCACTCTACGGTTACTCCGTTTTCACCACGGGAAGTTATCGAGTGAGTCTGGAAAATGGGAACGTGCGCTTCAAGAATGTGGGCGGTCAGATTGGGCGGCTGCAAGTTCATCCGAAGCTGATGGAATACGGCGATATCATGTTTGCTGATTTGCGCGGAGCGCTGGAACGCGAGCGTAAAATGCTCAGCAAGCTGGCTGCGATCGAGCTTCATCCGAAGCAGGTCGTGTTCGTCGCGAAACAATCGCAAAAATAAAGAGCGGGCCGCGATTTTCATCGCGAAACCCGCTCTCGGTTTTCCAACCGCGATTGGCTTAGGCCAATCCCATCGTTTGCAGCAGGCGCTGATCGATCACGCCGTCGACGTGCAAACCGTTCGCCCGCTCGTAAGCGCGAATCGCGCTCCGGGTGCGTGCGCCGATTACCCCATCGATCGGCCCGCGGTAATAGCCTTCGCGCGCCAATGCTTGTTGCACATTAGCACCGAGATTGCCTCCGCTGCGGTACTCGTTGCCGTAGCGATACTCGTTGCTGTAACCGGAACCATACGGGTAGTAGCCGTAGCCATATCCGTAGCCGTATGGATAGCCGTAGCCGTAATCCCACCATGGAGACCAATAAGGATAAAATCCCACAAAGACGTGCCCATGATGATGATGGTGATGCCAGTTTCCATTGTTCCAATTGCCGTTGCCACCATTGGTCCAACGGCCGTTGCCATTCACGCCATTGAAGCGACTTCCCGCGGTTCGATTAACAGGCGCGGGACGCCCGGCGAATTGATTGGAGGAGAAGCCGCGCGATCCGGCAGAGACCGAAGTCGCTGCTCTCGCTCCCCGACTGCCTGCGTCCGCGCTTGTGAGCGGCCAGGCCAGGAGCGCGACTGCTGCCACGCTGCCCAAGAGAGTTAGTTTGTTCATATAGTTAATATCGTTAACTATTGCACCCCGTCGCCTAAAAAAAGTTTCAAATTTTTTTCGATCCTTCGCTACTCTGGCCGCGGATGCGTCGCCTTTTTCTCTCCGCCTTTGCCGCCTGTCTCGCGAGCCTGGCGGCCGCTCCGCTGGAACGCAGTATCAGTATTTCCCGGCAGTTTATTGTTTACGGACCCGACGCGCGTTTACGCGCAGCGGTTTGCGATGTGGCGGAACAAACCAAAACCAGCGCGCTACATCTGCTCGGTGAACGTGACGCTTGGAAGACGCCGATTGTCATCGATGCGCATTATCCCGAAGCCAATTCGCCCGAGACTCCCCCCGCGCAACTTGCGGTTAGCCAAACAGGTTTTGGTTTGAAGCTGCAATTGCAATTGGTCATCGGTGGCGAAGTAAACGGACAACGAGCGGAGCGCGAAATTCTCCGCGCGATTTTTTTGGAAATGATGTATCGCGGCCAGCCGCAGGTTGCGCCCGGGACGGCTTACGCGCAGCCACCCGATTGGCTCTTGGATGGAGCGCTCGCCCTCGCACCGGGAAATGATGCGACGGAAATCGCGCAGGCCTTGCGCACTGCCGTTAACAGCAGCGGAGTGCTCAGCCTGGAAGATTTCTTGCAGCAGCGGCCTGCGCTGATGGAATCGCCCTCGCGCAAAATCTATCGCGCTTACTCGGCCGCGTTGGTCTCGCTGCTGATCGACCTGCCGAACGGCCGGCAGCGGTTGGCCCGATTCCTGGCGGATCGCCCGCATTCGGTTGACGACTCGTTAGGCGATTTGTCCGCGCATTTCCCCAATCTCGGCGAAAATGCAGACGCAGTGCAAAAAAAGTGGGTACTGAATGTCGCTCGCGTTTCCGGGCGCGATCAGTACGGATTGCTAAGCTGCGAAGAAACGGAGCGACAACTGGCCCAGACTTTGCAGCTGCAAATAGCAGGGCAAAATCAGGTGCCGACCGTTTTTGGTCTGGAAGAGTTTTCTACTTTTCTTTCCCGACCGTCGGCCAAGGTCGCGCTGCTGGGTTTGCGCCAACAACTTTTGCTGCTTTCCGGCCGGGCCCATCCGCTCTATCGGCCAATCGTCGCGGAATACCTTGAACTCGTTAGGCTGCTGCAACACAAGAAGACCAAGCATCTCACTGAGCGGCTGGCGAAAATTCGCGGCACGCGCGAGCACATGAGCCGTCGCATGAGTGAAATTGACGATTACCTGAACTGGTTCGAAGCCACACAATCGCATTCGAAGAGCGGCGCTTTTCGCGAATATCTGCAGGCGGCGCAATCCGCCAGCGAAACCGAGTCTCGCCGGCCACGATCGCATTTCGGTTTACCTCGACGCGCTCGAAGCCCAGCTGAATGAGTGAGCGCGGCTTGCTCCTGGCCTTCGATCCGCTTATCCTACACTCCGCTCCGCACGGAGCGTACTTGTTATGCAGAAAATTGGATTCGCCGAAGCGCTTGATTCGATCATCGCGACCGATCCGCGCTACAATCGCGACGCTTACGTCTTTCTGCGCGACGCGCTCGATTACACCACCAAGCAGCAGAAAAAAATAAAAGGCGCGCCCGTGCGTCACGTCGCCGGTCCAGAACTGCTCGACGGTGTGCGGCAATACGCACTGAAGGAATTTGGTCCGATGGTCGTAACCGTTTTTTCGTCCTGGGGAATTCGCTGCTGCGAAGATATCGGGCACATGGTGTTCAACCTCATCGGCGCGGGCATTTTCGGAAAAACCGAGCAGGATTCGATCGACGACTTCAAAAGCGTTTACGATTTCGAAGAGGCTTTCGTGAAACCCTTCGCGCCGGAAAAATCAATCGCGCCCGCGAAGTTGCCGCCGAGCCTGCCCGCGCCGAAGGTTTCCTGACCGAAATTCTTTCGGTCACGAAATCTCATGCACGCGCCCGCACTTCAACCTGCAGCTTCTGATCCCGCAGCCACGCTCGGTTTTCCGCCGAGCACGGCGCAGAAATGGACGTTGCCGAATGGCCTGACCGTCATCGTGCAGGAAGATCGCAGCGCGCCGGTCGCAAGCGTGCAGGCTTGGTGCGAGACCGGTAGCATTTATGAAGACGAACGTCTCGGCGCCGGTCTCTCGCACATTCTTGAGCACATGTTGTTCAAGGGAACGAAAAAGCGCGCGGCCAATGCGATCGCGCAGGCGGTGCAGGACGTAGGCGGTTACATCAACGCCTACACATCATTCGATCGCACGGTGTATTGGATCGACGTGCCGAAAGCGGGCGTAAGTGCCGCGCTCGATATTTTGTCCGACGCGACGATGAATTCGACCTTGCCGTCGGAGGAATACGCCAAGGAACAGGAAGTCATCCGACGCGAGTTCGCCATGGGTTTTGACGATCCCGATCGTATGGCCGGTCAGCTGTTATTTTCGACAACGTTTCAGCGCCATCCATATCGCCTGCCGGTCATTGGACTGCTCGATGTTTTCAATCAGCTCACGCAAGAGCAGGTGATGCAGTATTATAAAGCGCGCTACGTCCCGAACAACATGACATTTGTTGTGGTCGGCGATGTCAGTGCAGAGGCGGTGCGGCAACAACTCGTTAGGCTATTTCAGGATTATCCCGCGAAATCGATCAAGCCGGTTTATATACCGCCAGAACCGCCGCAACTTGGTTTGCGGGAAGTGCACGAAGAATTCGCCACCGAGCTTACGCGGCTCTCGCTCGCCTGGCACATTCCCGAAGTCACGCATCCTGATGTGCCTGCGCTCGATCTTCTTTCCACCATTCTCGGCGATGGACGCAGCTCGCGTTTGTATCGACGCGTGCGCGAAGAAGCGGGTCTGGCCTTTGGCGTTTCCGCTTACTCCTACACGCCGGGCGATCCCGGAGTTTTTGGAATCGACGCCACCACGGAACCGGAAAAACGTGCTGCCACGCAGGCGTTGATTCTCGCAATCATCGACGAAGTTCGGACGAGCGGCGTGACCGCGGATGAACTTGCCAAAGCAAAAAAGATTTCACTCAGCCATCATCTTTCCTCGCTCACCACCATGCGCGGACAAGCTTCCGATCTGGGAGGAAATTGGCTGCTCACGCGCAATCTCAATTTCACGCGCGACTATCTCAGCACCGTCAAAACGGTCACGGAAGACGATGTGCTGCGCGTCGCCGGAAAATATTTCACGCGCGAAAACCTGACGATCACTTCGCTCAATCCGAAAGGCGCGCTTGGCCTAACGAGTGATAGCGCATCGCGGATTGCGGCCGGTGAGATTCAAAAATTTACCCTAACGAACGGTCTGCGAATTTTAGTACGCGAAGACACCCGTCTGCCGCTCATATCGATGACGGCAATTTTTCGCGGCGGTTTGCTGGCAGAAACGCACGCGACCAACGGCATCACGCAATTAATGGCGAAGACGCTGCTCAAAGGCACGAAGACGCGGAGCGCGGAGCAAATTGCCGACACCATCGAATCGGTGGGCGGACATCTCGGCAGCGATTCCGGCAACAACAGCTTCAGCATTACCCTGGAAGTGACGCAGCCCGATCTGGCTCTCGGCGCGGGGCTTTTCGCCGACGTGGTTTTGAACGCGACCATGCCGCCGGACGCCGTCGAACGGGAAAAAGAGGTGCTGCTCGCGTCGATTAAGGACGAGGAAGAGCAGCTCACTTCCGTCGCGCGCAATATTTTGCGCGAATCGCTTTTCGGCGATCACGCCTACGCTTTGCGCGGCAAAGGCTCGGCCGATGCAGTCGAGAAATTAACCCAAAAAGATCTGCTGCAATTCCGCGACAAATTCCTCGTGGCGAAGAATGGCGTGCTCGCTGTTTTCGGCAACGTGAAAGCGGCGGAAGTGAAAGAGCTCTTCGAGCAATTGCTCGCAACCATGAAGCCAGGCGAGCTCGCCCTCGAGAAAGTCTCGCCGAGCAAGCCAATTACGAAACCGCTCGAAGTAGAAAGCACGCGCGAAAAAGCGCAGGCGGTTTTGATGGCCGGATTTCGCGGCGCGGACATGTTTAGTCCTGATCGTTATGTCCTCGATCTCATCGACGAGGCGAGTAGCGATCTTGGCTCGCGTTTTTTCATCCGCATTCGCGAGCAAATGGGCCTCGCTTATTACGTCGGCTCATCGCAACTGCAGGGACTGGTGCCTGGGATGTTCGCCTTTTATCTCGGGACGGATCCGCAAAAAGTACCGGCCGTAAAAGCCGCGTTGCTCGACGAAATCAGCAAACTGGCGAACGATGGCCTAACGAGTACAGAGCTGGCGCGCGCGAAAAAGAAACTGATCGGCCAGCAACAGATCACGAATCAAAGCAACGACCATTTCAGTTACACCAGCGCGCTCGACGAAATCTACGGGCTTGGTTTCGATCATTACAAAAAGCTCGAAGACCAAATCGAAAGCGTGACTGCGGAAGATGTAAAGCGCATCGCCGCGAAATATTTTAAGGATCAACCGTTCGTCCTTGCCACCGTCCGTCCTTCGGGCGACGAAACAGCGAAGGATATTTGATATGGCCGAAGTCCAAACCAACACAAACACCGGCGAGATGGCGCAGCGCTTCATCGAATTTATCATGATGCAGGCGCAGAACGCCGCGCTTTTTCTCGGGCAAATTCCCAATCCGCAGACGGGTCAGGGCGAAGTGAATTTGGAGCTGGCGAAAATGTTTATCGATCAGCTCGCCATGATTCAGGAAAAAACGCGCGGCAATCTTTCGAATGAAGAAGCCGCGGTCTTGAAAAACACCATCGCAAATTTGCAGATGGCATTCGTGGAAGTTTCGCAACAAGCGGGCGGCGCTCAACCGGCGCCGGCGCCGCAACCGCCGCCCGCCGCTCCCGAAGCTGAACCTTCATCGCCGACTTCTCCCGCGGCCGAACCCCCACCACTTTCGGTGCAATCCGAAAGCGAATCGCGCAAGAAATTCACCAAGAGTTACGGCGCGTGATGGAGCGCGACGCTCTGTCGTCGCGAGTTCAAAATCACGGCAGCGCGATGACAGAGGATCGCGCTCCACAACCTCTTCTGGTTCGGCGTGCGTATAGTCTTCGCAATGCCGTCTCTCGCGAAAGAAAAAGAAAAGATCGCTGACCTCGAAATCGTCACCGATCCCGAGGAAGCCGCGGAAGACGCGGGTTTGCGCTATGTCAGCGACGAGCAGCCGGGTTACACGCGCAAGAAAAAGGGCGAAGACTTCGAGTATTTCGACGGCGGGGGAAAACCGATCACCGACGAACGGCGCGTGCTGCGCATTCAGCGGCTCGCCATTCCGCCAGCCTACACCGACGTTTGGATTTGCCCTTGGTCGAACGGACACATCCAGGCGACCGGTCGCGATGCGCGCGGCCGAAAGCAATATCGCTATCACGAAAAATGGCGCGAAGCGCGCGACGAAACGAAATACGAACGCATGGTCGTATTCGGCGCGGCCCTGCCGAAGATTCGCAAACGCGTGCAGGAAGATCTCGCGCTTCCCGGCCTCCCGAAAAACAAGGTGTTGGCTACGATCATTTCGATCATGGAACGGACGTTCATTCGCGTTGGCAACGAAGAGTATGCGCGCGAAAACAAATCATATGGTCTAACGACCATGCGCAATCGCCACGTCAAAGTGCGCGGCGCGCATTTGCGTTTTAATTTTCGCGGGAAGAGTGGGGTGGAACATCAAGTCGATGTGGCCGATCGCCGGCTCGCCCGCATCGTCAAGAAAATGCAGGATCTGCCCGGCCAGGACCTCTTCGGTTACCTCGATGAGACCGACGGCGCGGTGCAAGACGTCTCCTCGCAGGACGTGAACGATTATCTGCGCGAGATCACCGGCGAAGATTTCACTGCGAAAGATTTTCGCACCTGGGCCGGAACGGTGCTGGCGGCGGTGGCGTTGAACACCGTGGAAAGTTTCGAGACGAAGAAGGAGGCGAAACAACACGTGAAGAACGCGATCACGGCAGTTTCAAAAATTCTCGGCAATACCCCGGCGATTTGCCGGAAATGTTATGTGCATCCGGCCGTGCTCGAAACTTATTTGAGTGGAGAGATGATCGAGGGTTTGCGCCACAAAACGGAAGCGGCGCTCACGGAAAATCATCAGGACTTAAAGGCCGTGGAA
>JALZAX010000426.1 GCA_030948055.1 Verrucomicrobiota bacterium
ACGACCGCGAGCGTGGTCGACAGAGGGCCTCCTTCTGCGTGTCGGACGAGAATCGTTAGCGAATCGTGAACGAGTGGCAGCGTGCCCGGCGACGGGTTCCACCATGCGCGAGCGGTATGCGCGCGGTGCACCCATTGCAACGTATGCAATATGCGTGTCTGCAGCGGAACGCGAATGTCACTAGCGCGCGCGCCGGCGCAAACCGCAGGAGCAGAACATGGCAGATGACCGGCAAGACCCCATCCCGTTCGATCCCCCGAGATGCAAGTGGGCCAAGCACGGCAGGCAGAAAGGTGCACAACAGCCCGCGGAGGGAATGCAGGGCCCAACCAGCCGCGCAAAATTTCTCGAGCAGATACAGTCCGGCCCGAGTGGGAAGGCTTCGGACCCGGGCCACCCACACGACTCGCCTGGCAAGCAGCGCTTGTTCGAGCAGCACGAACAGCACGGGAGGCCGACAAGAACAGCGAGAAGAATCGGCTCGACCGCGATATCACCGAGCACGGCCACAACAGAGATAACTTCCAGGTTCGCGGCGGCTCTGCGTCTTCACGGGCCGCGCGCCGCGATCACATCAACCCGACTGAGCCCGACGCGCCAACTCCGGGCTTGCCATCGGCGCCGCCCCCGACGCGCGTGCCCGGCGTGGGCGGATCCTGATCCCACGGCGGCCGCGCGCGTTAAGAATGTGCCAGACGCAGCGAAGCCCGAGCGCGCCGCGCAAGAAACACTTCGACCCCCACCGCGGCCTCACGCGCACGGCGCCGGCGATTTCGACAGGACCCGGTTGGCGGGTACCGCTTGGCAAGACGCGCTAGGCGTCGATCAAAAACTGCTAATCACGCGCTGAGGCGCTCGTTGACTTCACTGGCGACGTGATCAAGTGTCGGGCCTTTTCCGACGCCAGAGAGCATCGCTTTCACATCGACGGCCGAGATCACGGACTTTCGTGTATCGTCGGCTTCGTAAACGGTCACGTTGCATGGCAGTAGTAAGCCGATCTCCAACTCTTCCTGCAAAGACTTGTACGCGAGCGGGGGATTACATGCGCCCAGTATCGCGTACCGGCGAAAGGTCCACGCCGATCTTCTCTTTGAGTTTTGCGCGGCTCGGCTAGCTTCTCGGTCTCATGCTCGACCGGGTTTCTTGGCGTTAGAACCCCCTCACGCCGATCGCGGAACTCGACCTCATCAGGTAACCGCCGTGGCCGGCGGGACTTAGGCTAAATTGTTGTCAAATCTACATTTACGCCACTCATTGTAGTATATTACAATATACGATTGGAGACAGTTTTGGCGCCGGAGTAGAGCTTCTTGGCGCTGACCGAGCTGCGGTGAATCCTCGCCCGCAGACACCCGGTAAAATCAGACGAGGTGCTGGAGATATTCCAAATGATTACGAATAATAACGAGGGACAGATTGCCCGCAGCGTTCGATTTGACATCGCGACGGACAAAAACGACCAGTTCCATTCGCTGTTCAGAAATGAGATCCTCCCGACCCTGAAAAAGCAGGACGGCTTCAAGGACGAGCTGTTGCTGGTGAAGGATCAGCACGTTCTCGCCATTAGCGTCTGGAACAACGCGGATTCAGCACGTAAGTACGAATCCACTACTTATCCACAGCTGGACAAGAAGCTTCGCGCGGTGATGGCCGGAGTACCGGCGGTCGAAACGTTCCAATACAACTCGTTGTCAACTATTGGCTGACCATCGCTTCTCAGGTGAGGAAATAGGAGGGGCCCCTCACGGGTACTCTCCTATTTTTGCGTTACGGCAAAAGCTTCAAGACGGTGCTGTACTCGTCCCCGACTGACTGACTGCCTCGGCGCTTTCCATCTAGCGTTCCATTGTGCGATCGACAACGCAATCGGGCGCTGCGAACGAAAACATCTAAGGGAGCTGAACATGGCAGGTAGGAAGAAACCGCGGGGTCTCGCTCCCTGGCGCGCGGATGTGCCTGCGATTGCGGGCATTCAATACGGAAGCCAGCCGCCGGTGAATCCCGCGGTGCGGAGCCCGGCAACAATATGCGAATTGCCGCGCAGCATATTCCAAATCATCCCCGAACGATAATTCTCGATCATTACCACGATTGGTCCCTGATTGAGACCGGAATGATTGGGCGATACCCATCCGTGTGCGGATCCGCCGGGATCCGGAAAAGTTGGATTGAATGTCGTCCTGAAGCCGTAAGGATGCTCCTTGCCCAATTGCGGGCGCCACATGCGCGCGATAGTCGGTAATACGATCTCGGGTGCAAACGGCAATGACGCGACGACACCCCACGGAGCTATAGTACCGTCATCCGGGCCGTCGGGAACGCCGCGGGCGAGGTAGCCGAAGAACCGCCGGC
>JALZAX010000088.1 GCA_030948055.1 Verrucomicrobiota bacterium
GAAATAGAAACCGCAATAAGCGGGCAACTCGGTGAATGTCCGAACCTTTCCGACGCAGGTATCGAGCGCCGTGTGGACGTAATCGACAGAATACTGCGCGAGATCGATTCCGGCGCTAGCCAGACTGACGCGGGCCAGTTCCTGGAACCGCTCGTTAGGCAATTCCTTCATGTATTCGCCATTGAGCCAGTTGCATTTCTCCAGATCGAAATGCGCACTCTTGCGATTGATTTTTTCCAACTCGAACAACCTAACGACTTCTTCGATGGCGATTTTTTCCCGGTTATCTTTCGGCGACCAGCCGAGGAGACAGAGATAATTGCGCACTGCCTCGGGAAGGTAGCCGTTTTCGATGTAAGTGTTGAGACTCGCGCCGAGATCGCGTTTGCTCATCTTGGAGCCGTCTTTGTTCAAGATGAGCGGAATGTGCGCGAAGCGCGGCGGCTCCGCGCCTAACGAGTGGTAGAGCTCGATGTGCTTTGGTGTGTTGGAGAGATGGTCTTCGCCGCGAATGACGTGACTGATTTTCATCTCAATGTCGTCCACCACGTTGACGAAATGGAAAATCCAACCGCCGTCGGGACGACGGATGGTGATGTCGGGATGCGTTTCTGCATTCGTTAGGTCGAAATCGATTTTGCCACAGACCAAGTCGTCCACGATGACGTGCTCGCGCGGCGAACGGAAACGAATCGCACCCTTGTCTTCGTAAGTGTGACCAGCACTCGTTAGGCGATTCAAATACCGTTCGTAAATCTCATCGCGCTCACTCTGAAAATACGGTCCGAAATCTCCGCCGACATGCGGACCTTCGTCCCATTCCAGGCCTAACCAGTGCAATCCTTCGTAAATGGCCGCCGCGGCTTCGTCGGTGTTGCGCGATTTGTCGGTGTCTTCGACGCGGAGAATAAAAGTGCCGCCGGTGTGTTTGGCGTAGAGCCAATTAAAGAGTGCCGTGCGTGCGCCGCCGATGTGCAGGTAGCCGGTGGGCGAAGGGGCAAAACGAACACGAATGGGATTCATCGGGCCGCTACCCTACTCGACTCCGAAGCTTCGAGAAAAATCTTCTTCGCCCGGCGGCGCGCATGCCGATCGCCGGGTAGATTTGTTTTCGCAACGCCATCGGTATCGAGCAGGGCACGCACACGTTCGATAGATTCGAAATCAATGTTGCTGACTTTTTCATTGCGCAGCCACTGGCGAATGATGCGCCGCTGCCACGCGATCGGTCGCCCGGCGAGTTCGGTGACCGAAAGTTCACGCGAGATTTCGGGAAGCAATGAGCGCAGCCATTCTTCCTCATCGGCGGCGATAGATGCTGCACGCCAAATGCTTTTTCGAATGCCGCGACCAAATTCTTTTTCCAACAAAGGAATGATGCGATGACGAAAGCGATTGCGGGTCGATTTCAAACTTCGATTGCTCGCATCTTCGCGAAATTTCAATCGATGTTTCCTGATGTAGCTGTCGATTTCTTCTCGCCAGGTTCCCAGCATCGGTCGCACGACCGTTAAATTTTCGCGCTTGCTGACCGGTCGAATCGATCCGAGGCCCTCGTTGGCGGCGCCGCGAAAAAGATTGAGGAGAAAGGTCTCGACCAGATCGTCGGCGTGATGCGCGAGAAAAACGTGTGAGCACCGTCTGCGGCGCGCGACCCGCGCAAAAAATGCGTAACGCTCCTCACGCGCAGCGGTCTCGATGGATTGCTTTTCCGCCTCGGCGCGTTTCGCCACGTCAACCGAGCCAAGTTCAAAACCAAGCTCGTTCTTTTTCGCCAGACTCGCGACGAAACGCGCATCCGCCTCGGAGCTTCGTCCGCGCAGACGATGATTGAGATGGCAGACAATCAGCTTCCGATAGCCGCGGGACAGTAACGCATGAAGCAACGCAACCGAATCGCGCCCGCCTGAAACTCCGACCAAATAGCGGTTCGCGGCAGGAAAATCGCTCAGAACTTCCTGATTTAGAATTTCCGTGTCCTTTACCGTTCCCGCCATTCGTTAAGAGAAAGAAATAAACTGCCGAATGTCGAACGACGAAACATGGAGAATTGACCACGCAATTTGACATTGAATGAACGTTCATTCATCTTGCGCCCGGCATTTTCAAAATGGCTAACACACGCACGGAGCTCCCCACCGATCGCCGCGACCAAATCCTGGCCGCGGCCATGGCTGCTTTCGCCAAACGCGGTTTCCACCAGGCCAGCATGCACGACATCAGTGCTGAAGCTGGCATCAGCGTCGGCCTGATCTATCGCTACTTCGCGAACAAGGAAGCGGTCATTACCGCCATGGCCGACGAGCACAAGCGGCATATCGCTCAGATGCTCGAGCAAGCGCGCCAGGCGCCGACGTTGTTGGAGTCATTTGAGATTCTTTTCACGGCGCATTGCTGTGAGGAATCGCCGAAACTGCAATCTGCCTTTGTGGTCGATCTTTACTCGGAAGCTTCCCGCAACCCGCACGTTGCGGATCTCATCCGTGATGTCGTCGGAATGGCGATGGCAGGTGTGACGGACTTGATCGCGCGTGCGCCGGAAGTCGCGAGCGGCTCGCATGATTTTTCGCCCGAAGAAATGGCGGAGCTAATTTATGCGGTCGCGCGCGGAATGCTGATGCGCGACATCTTGCAACCAACGACGATGACCGCTACTGAACGGCGGACAAGCCAACTAAAAGTCGCGCGGCGCTTGTGGCGCCTGCTCTTTCAAGCTGAACCGGCCCTTGCCTAACGAATTGTATGCACGCTCCTGCTACCCAGGTTTCTGATCTTTCCCCGAAACGCGCCCGCTGGCCGGTCATCAAAATCGTTCTCGCCGTCATCGGTCTGTTTCTCGTCATCGCCGGTATCAAGGTGGCGCAGTTCGTCACTATGATTAAAGCCGGTCAGGCGATGGTGCTGCCGCCGACTACGGTGACGAGCGCGAAAGTCGACAAGGCCAACTGGGTACCAATGCTTAGTGCGGTCGGCTCGATCTCGCCCGTGCAAGGCGCGACCATTGGTGCGGAGCTCGCCGGCATGGTGAGCAAGGTCGGATTCCAATCGGGCACGCCGGTGAAGAAAGGCGATATGCTGATCGAGATCGACGCTTCGGCCGAGCAGGCCCAATTGCGTTCTGCGCAAGCGGACGCGGAGTTGGCCAAAGCGGATTTCGAACGCGCGCGCGGCCTGGCCGAAGGCAAAGTTATTTCGCAAGCAGAACTCGACAGCGCCTCGGCGAAATTTTCGCAGAAGAAAGCCGCGGTCGATAACATTCAGGCGCTCATCGATAAGAAAGTGATCCGCGCCCCCTTTGATGGAATCGCGGGCATTCGCGAAGTGAACGTGGGCCAGATGGTGCCGATCGGACAGAAGCTCGTCACCCTGCAGGCGCTCGACAAGGTCTATGTCGATTTTTCGTTGCCGCAGCAGCAGCTCGGCGACATCACCGTTGGACTGCCGGTCAAAGTGACGACCGACGCGATCGAAGGACGCGAGTTCGAGGGCATCCTCTCTGCCGTGAACTCGGCGGTAGATCCGGCGACGCGCAGCGTGGCGTTGCAGGCGACGCTGGATAACGCAGATCATGCGTTGCGCGCCGGGATGTTTGCACGCGTCAGCGTGATCCTGCCGGAGGAAAAGCCCACGCTCTTCATTCCGGCGACAGCCGTCTTGTACGCGCCGTTCGGCAACTCCGTTTACGTGATCGAGACGAAGCACAACGATAAGACCGACAAAGATGCGCTCGTGTTGCGCCAGCAATTTATCCGCACCGGCGAAACGCGCGGCGATTTCGTCGCAGTCACGGAAGGTTTGAAAGAAGGCGATGAAATTGTCAGCACCGGCGTTTTCAAAATGCGTAACGGCATGGACGTTGTAGTGGACAACAAGCTCGCGCCTAAAGCCGAACTCTCACCCACGCCCGGTAACAGTTAGCCTTTGAAATCTTTCACCGATATTTTCATCCGTCGGCCCGTGCTTGCACTGGTCGTCAGCCTTGTCATTGTCATCGCTGGCGTGCAGGCGATCTCGTCGTTGAACGTGCGCCAGTATCCGCGCACCGATGTTGCGTCCGTCACGGTGACTACGGTCTACGTCGGCGCGAGCGCGGAATTGGTCCGCGGATTTATCACGACACCGCTGGAGCGCGCGATCGCGGCCGCGGACGGAATTGATTATCTGCAATCGCAAAGCGCGCAGGGTTTATCGACGATCACGGCGCGGCTGAAACTGAATTACGATTCGAACAAAGCTCTCTCGGAAATCAGCTCGAAGGTCAATCAGGTGCGCGGCGACCTTCCGCCCGAAGCACAGATCCCCGTCATCAGCATCGCGTCCGCGGACTCGCAGTTCGCCTCCTGTTACCTCAGCTTCACCTCCGACATTCTGCAGTCGAATGAGATCACCGATTATCTCAGCCGCATCGTCCAGCCGCGCCTGACTGCGATCGCCGGTGTGCAGAAAGCCGACATCCTCGGCGGGCGCACTTTCGCCATGCGCATTTGGTTGAAGCCCGACCGCATGGCCGCGCTCAACGTCAGTCCGGCGCAAGTGCGAAAAGCGCTCGGGAACAATAACTACCTCGCCGCGCTCGGCAGCACCAAAGGTTCACTTGTGCAGGTGAACCTGACGGCGAACACGGACCTGCACACGGTCGAAGATTTCAAGAACCTGGTCGTGCGCGAAGAAAACGGAGTACTCGTTAGACTGGGCGACATCTCCGATGTGGTGCTCGGCGCGGAAGACTACAACACGGAGGTGCGTTTCTCCGGTCAGCGCGCGGTCTTCATGGGCATCTTCGTTTTGCCGAATGCAAATTCAATCGACGTGGTCAAGCGCGTCCGTGAGGAGATGGTGCAAATCCAGAAAGAACTGCCGACCGGCATGCAGGGCGTGATTGCTTACGATGGCACAGCCTACATCAACACCGCGATCAAGGACGTCTTCCGCACCCTCGTTGAAACGCTTCTCATTGTAATCGTCGTCATCTTTCTCTTCCTCGGGTCAGTGCGTTCCGTACTCATCCCGGTGGTCGCGATTCCTATCTCACTCATCGGCGCCGTTTTCCTCATGCAGATCTTCGGGTTCAGCGTGAACCTGCTTACGCTTCTCGCCATCGTGCTTTCGGTGGGTCTCGTCGTCGATGACGCGATCGTCGTGGTCGAAAACGTGGAGCGACATTTGCGCGAGGGTTCGGCACCGCTCAACGCCGCTTTGCAAGGCGCGCGTGAGCTCGTGGGTCCCATTATTGCCATGACGATCACGCTCGCCGCGGTTTATATTCCGATCGGCATTCAAGGCGGGTTGACCGGCACATTGTTCCGCGAATTTGCCTTCACCCTTGCCGGCGCGGTCGCAATTTCCGGCGTCGTTGCGCTGACCCTCTCACCAATGATGTCGGCGAAGTTCTTGCGCCAGGGCGACAGCGAGCGCGGTTTTGCCGGCAAAGTAAATCACGTTTTCGATCGCATTCGCGAATGGTACGGACGCCACCTCGATGCGACCTTGCGCGTGCGACCCGCGGTTTACGCAGCGTGGATTGGTCTCACGGTCATTGCCGCGATCATGTTTGTTCTCTTGCCGACGTTTGCGGCCAAGGAACTCGCGCCAACTGAAGATCAGGGCGTCATCTTCGGCATCATGACCGCACCGGCAAACTCGACCATTGAGCAAACCTCGGCCTTCGCGGATGCGGCCGGCCAGGTCTTCCGCAGCTTCCCGCAATGCGACTTCACCTTTCAGCTCACTTTCCCGAGCAACGGCTTCGGTGGAATGGTCCTGAAGCCGTGGGATCAACGAAAAGAAACCGCCTTCGATCTGATGCCGCAGGTGCAGGCAAAACTCGGCACCATTCCTGGAATCGAAATGTTCCCCGCCATGCCTCCTGCACTACCCGGCGGCGGAACTTTCCCGGTCGAAATCGTTTTGCTATCGACCGAAGAACCCGCGCGGATGCTCGATTTCGCGAACCAAATCAAAGCCAAGGCGATGGAGAGCAAGAAATTCTTTTTCCCGCCAATCATCGACACGAAGATTGACCAGCCGCAGGCCGAGGTAGTCTTCGATCACGACAAGGTCGCGGCGCTCGGGCTTAATCTGACGCAAGTAGGCGCCGACATGTCGGCCATGCTCGGTGGCAACTTCGTCAACCGCTTCAACATCGCGGGTCGCAGCTACAAAGTGATTCCGCAGATCGAGCGCAGCGAGCGTCTGAATCCGAAACAGCTCGAAAACATTTACGTCACAGGGCCTAACGACAAGTTGATGCCGTTAAGCACGGTCGCGCATATCGAACAGAAAACGGTCCCACGCTCCCTCAATCGCCTGCAGCAATTGAATGCGGTCACGATCAGTGGTGCGTCGGCCTTGCCACTCGATCAGGCGCTCAAACTTCTCGAAGGCGAAGCGATCAAGATTCTGCCGAAAGGTTACACCATCGATTACACCGGCGAGTCGCGGCAGCTCCGCGTGGAAGGCGACAAGTTTTTGCCGGCATTCGGTCTGGCCGTCATCCTCATCTTTCTCGTTCTCGCCGCGCAGTTCAACAGCTTCCGCGATCCGTTCATCATTCTGCTCGGATCGGTGCCGCTCGCACTCTTCGGCGCCATGATTTTCATGTTCGAAAAATCACCCAACCCGAACCTGAAATTCTTCACCAACGCGTGGACCACCAGCTTCAACATTTATTCGCAGGTCGGACTCGTTACTCTTGTCGGGCTGATTTCGAAGAACGGAATTCTGATCGTGGAGTTCGCCAACAAATTGCAACAACAAGGACGTGACAAAGTTCACGCCGTCGCGGAAGCGGCCCGCACGCGTTTGCGTCCGATCCTCATGACTACGATCGCAACCGTCGCCGGTCACATGCCTCTGGTCTTCGTCACCGGCGCCGGGGCTCGCGCGCGTAATTCCATCGGTCTCGTCCTCGTCGGCGGCATGACCATCGGCACGATCTTCACTCTCTTCATCGTTCCATCGCTCTACGTCCTGCTCGCCAAACAACACGATCACGACTTCTCCGGAGTCGATCTCGATGGCGACAATATCGGCGACGCGCAGGCCATGCCGGAATTTGCTCTCGCCGACGGCAACCCCGAAAGCTTTCGGGGTTGGTCGAATGGCAACGGCAACGGTGCCTAACGAGTCCTAATACTCTTTGGTGCCGCGGCCGGAAGTCTCAACTTCCGAGTGTTCGATACACACGGCATACTTGTTGGGCTCAACTTCCGCACCTGTCCGATGCGCGTAGACCTGGGTGAACTCCGCGCCGAAAAGCAGGATCTGTGACGAGTAATAAATCCAGAGTAGCAAAGTGATGAGGGAACTGGCCGCACCATAAGCCGAGCCAGCCGCGCCGCTGCCCAGGTAAAGTCCAAGGGCCCACTTACCGATGAGAAAAAGCGTGGCCGTCAGCGCGGCGCCGATCCAAACGTCGCGCCAGCGCACGATCACATCGGGCAGAAACTTAAAGATGATGGCGAAGACGCAGATGATGACGCTCAAGTCGAAAACCAGATAAACACCGACTGCTAAACCAAGACCGCCGGGCATTGCACTTTGAACGTAATGGCTAAACGCTTTCAGTAGCGTTTCGATCACCAGCGAAACGAGAAGGAGAAAACAAACGCCGCCCACCATCGCGAAAGAAAGGAAACGCATGCGCAAAAATCCCCAGATGCCCGCCCCCGGTTTTGCTTTCACTCCCCAAATCGTGTTGAGCGCATCCTGTAATTGACCGAATACCCCGCTCGCGCCGAAAAGAGCCAGCGCGATACCGATGACCGTGGCGAGCGTGCCTTTGGAAGGCTGTGCCGCGGTTTCTGCAATGTCCTTCACTACCTTAACCGCGCTTTCATCGAGAAAATATCCCATCTGCGCGGTGAGCTTCTCCCATGCGCCGTTTGGATCATTCCGAAAGATCAGACCGACGATCGCGAGCAAGACCAGGATGAGCGGCGCCAGCGAAAATACGGTATAGTAAGCGAGAGCCGCGCCCTGCGCCGGGGCTTTGTCCTCCAGCCACTCGTTAAAGGTCGTCGTGAACAACGCGATGATCTTGTTCGAAGTGATGCGCTTGAAAAACGAGGTTTGCGATTTGGCCATGTGAAAATCCAAATATTAATCGCAGCGCAGCTCACGAAAGGATGGCGCCGAATGGAAACGCGCTTCGCACACTCATATCGATCCGCGCGCACGTTTGCTGTGTGTGGATTGGATGAGACATCTGCAATGGCCGGCGATGATCGCCACGCTGCTTTCGGCATGGCTAGTAGCGGCGCAGGCCAAAGGGCGCCGCAAATTAGGCTTCTGGATTTTCCTGGTCAGCAACTCTCTCTGGATCGCCTGGGCTTCTTACGATCACGCTTATGCGCTGATCGTTTTGCAGATCGGACTTATCGTCCTCAACATCCGCGGCGTTGCAAAAAATGACTCCTAATTTTGCCTAACGAGTCGTTGGTAAAGTTTTTCGTAAAGGGGAACGATTCGCTCTGCGGAAAATTTCGTTTTCGCTTCGCCTAAACCAGCCTCGCCGAGCTGACCCGCCAGCTCGGGTGATCCAGCCAGCTGGCAAAGTGACGCGGCCATGGCTTCGATATCTCCGAAAGGGTGAAGGAATCCGCTCCTCCCATCACTCACGACTTCTGGAATTCCGCCGACCCGGAAAGCCACCACCGGACGCGCGTGAAACAATGTTTCAAGAATGCTCAGGCCGAAACTTTCCGTTTCCGACGTGTAGAGACCAGCATCAGCCGCGCTTAGGTAATCCTCTACATCCATCACGTTTTCACGCACGAGCACGCGCTCGCGCAACGCGA
>JALZAX010000089.1 GCA_030948055.1 Verrucomicrobiota bacterium
CGACTCGCTCGCGCGTCTCGCGGAATTTGTCGAGCGCAGCGGTGCCGCGCTGGTCAGCGGCGTGCCGCACGAAGAGACGCGCAGTTTAATGGAGAAGCTAATTATTCCGCTGATCCATTTCGTGCTGCTCGGCTTTCTTCCGTTGCAACGCATGCGCAGCGGAACCGATCCGCGTTTCGCCGCGGCTTGCGGCCAAATTCTCGCGCTCCGCCGCGAAGCTTACGAAAGCGCCGGCGGTCATGCGGCGATTCGCGATCGCATCCACGATGCGGTTGCGCTGGCGCGCAATTTTCGCGCGCACGGTTTCAAGACAGATCTGTTTGACGGCACCGACACTTTTCAATGCCGCATGTATTCGAGCGCTTCCGCAGTCTGGAACGGCTTCGCAAAAAACGCGCACGAAGGACTTGGCTCGGCCAAGCTGATCATTCCCGCCACGCTCATTCTTTTCGGCGGACAAGTCCTGCCGTTTCTTCTCCTCGCGATTGCGCCATCGCCGCTCGTTCTTGTCGCGGTGCTCCTCGCACTTCTTCCGCGCGTCATCGCGGTTGTTCGTTTCCGCCAATCACTTCTCAGCGCGCTGCTGCATCCCATCGGCATCGCGCTTCTCCTCTCCATTCAATGGACCGCTTGCCTGGGCAGACTTCGTCTTCGCCCGGCGGTTTGGCGAGGCCGCATCTACTCGCGAATCCAGGCAACCTGAATTTCAAAACCAAAACAAATCGTCAGACTTACCTCAATTATGTTCACCAGAATTGATTATCCGTTTCTCATCGCCACTTTCGCGAGCTTCATCGCGAGCGTCGCACTTTGGTTCCTCGTCAATCGCGACTACGGCGTCTTCGTCGGTCTATGGGTGCCGAGCATTCTCGCGCTTTGGGTCGGCGTCCGCGTCGTCCTTCTAGCCGGAATAATTTCTCCCCGCCGCAAGGACTGACGCGTCATGGACTACGTTATTTGCATTTTTCTCCTCGGCTTAATCGTGACTTTCATCGTCATCGTCGGCCTGGCCCGCGCCGCGGAATTCGCCAAAACGGAATCAGCCGGCCGGCTCGAAATTGATTCGATCCCGAAAGATGGGACCTCACTCCGCCGACGGAATCGAAGTAGCGTTACTCCGCTCGACGAGCGCGTTGACCTTTTCCACGTAAGCCTCGATGTCGCACTTCCGTTCGAGGCCGGCGGCGTTCATGTAACGGACCATCCCGAAAATTGGTCGTTCGCCCCATGGTCGATCGTGTTGTCCAAAAATCCAGGCGACATTGGCGAAGGAATTGGCGTCGCGACCATCGAGAAAATATTTATTGTTGAGAGCGAGCGCGGTGGCGTGGGCTTGCTGCGGAGTCGAGCTCCATTCGAGGATTTTCTTCCCCCAATACATGCGCATGTGATTGTGCATGTAACCGGTGAAACGCATCTCGTTCATGGCTGCGTTCCAATAGCGGTCGTGTGTCCGCGCCTCTTCCAACTCCGAGCAGGTGTAGGTATTTGGCCGCCGGTCCCGAGCATGCTGCGCAAGGGTTTTGCGCGACCATTCCGGCAGTGACTCATAGCGATCGTAATCTTTCGTATTCTCGACCCAGTTCACGGAAAGCTCTCGCCTAACGAGTAGTTCATCGAGGAAACTCTCGATGTTCTCTTTTCCGGCGCGCGCGTGACGACGGATCTCGAGCGCGAGCCACACCGGCGAGATCTGGCCGAAATGCAGATACTTGCTCATCTGCGAAACGTCATCGGTCTGCGGCTGGTTGCGATTCTCTTTGTATTCGCGCAACAAACTGCGGCAGAAATTGCGGAAGATCTTTTCCGCCTCACCTGTTCCACCGTGGAAGTGTTGGGTCACGGCTGAGACCGAATGATCGATCTTCAAACCGCGTGCGAGCATTTCGGGATTTCCCCAATTCAATCCACGCGGCAATTTCCCACGCCATCTCTCTTGCAACGGAACATTGCGAACCTGGCGCAGATATTTGGGCCAGAGTCTCGTCAGCTTCGGACGCAAAGTGCGCGCGGCGAATTCGCGTTTGTCGGAAGCGACATCTACTGGCACCACCACATCGCTTTCGACCTGGACGACCGCGCAGCGTGCTTCTTGCGCGACGCGTGTGCGCCATTGCTTCTGCACGGCGAGATAACCGCGATCGCAAACAATGAGCGAGGCATGTTGACCGAGCCGAAGCGCGACCTCCGCCGGATCGCCGTGTTGCAAGATGAAGCCAACACCACGTTTTTTTAAAGCAACGCCGACATCCTGCAGCCCTTCGAGCATGAAGGTGTAATGACGAAGATTCGCTTCCGGGTAACCATCGGTCAGGCCAAAGCAGACCAGGAGCGGTTGTTTGCACTCGTTAGACCGCGAGACCGCGTATTCGAGCGCGTGATTAAAAACCGCCCGCTGCGATTGCTGCATCCAATAAAGGACGTAATCACCGCGTGCGATTTCGCGGTTATTAAGAAGGACGATACGCGCCGGTTCGACCGCGCTCACGTTAGCAAAGATCAAACAAGAATGACTGCATTCTTTCTTGGTAACGTTATGACATAGAAGATCGTGCCGAGCACGCCGAGTGCGGTGGCGCCGGCGAAATTAATCTGCGGCCCGAATTTCCAGAGCGCCGCGCCGAGAAAGGCCCCGCTCGCCACAATCAAATCGCGCACCAGATAATACGCGCCCACCATTTGCCCGCGCCGCCGCGCCTCGCAGCAGCCGATGATGAGCGCCTTACGCGCGCCTTCGCCGAATTCCTTCAACCCGCGCACCGCGAAAGCGAGGAGCAGCATTGAGAAACTGGCGGAGACGAGCAGGAGCGCGGGAAAAGCAGTGAAGAAAAAGAAGGTCGCGATCACGAATGGCTCGCGTCCGTATTTATCGGCGAAATGGGACGCGGGCACGATGCATAAGCTGGCGACGACAACTTCCACGGTAGTTAAGATTCCAAATTGCGCTGCGCTCAGGCCGAGATTGTCCATCGCGTAAATCACCACCCAGGCGAAGGGAATGCGTTCGCAAAAACGCACGAGAATGTCACTGAGGAGCAGGCGGCGCATGGGTGAATTGAATTCGCGCAGGCTGCGCCAGAAATTCCAGCGCTCGGTTTTGCCTAACGAATCGTCGCGCTCTTCGCGCAAGCGCAGTTGCACGAGAATTGCGCCTAACGAGAGCAAGATCGAAATCGCCAGCGCGATGCGCACGCCGTTGATCAAACCGAAGCGATCGATCAGAATTCCGCCGAAGAATGGCGCGAACATAATGGGAATGCGTTTGATTACCGCGTTGGTCGCGATGCCCGTGGCGTGACGATTCGCCGCCAGCGAGGCGCCGATGAGGGAGAACGACGCGGGCAAAGAAAAGCACGTCCACGACAGGAACAAAAACATGCCCGCAATGACCGCGGCCCAATGCGGAATGAGCAGAACGAGCGAGTAGCCGATTATCGAGACGACGTTGAAAACAATGAAGGCGCCACGATGTCCCCAGCGATCGACCAGCAGGCCGCCGGGATAAGCGTAGATCGCGCCGAGCAAAGTTCGCAACGCATCGAAAAGTCCGATGATGAAAACGGTCGCGCCAAGTGCCTGGAGATATTTCGGCACGAAACGCATCCAGAGTTCTTCGCCGGAACCGATGAGGAAGGTGGCGATGAGGAGAATTACGAGATTTCGTTTGAGTCCGAAAAACTCCGCGATGCGTTTCAGGGGGCGATTCACAAGCCCGTGTGCCTAACGAGAGGTTAGGCTGCCGCTGCCGCGACCGACGTTCCATCGGCGCGGCGCTTGATTTCTTCGACGACATCGTCGGCCATGATTTCGAGTAAACGTTGTTCACGTTCGGTGAGGCGGCGCGGTTTGATGTCGAGAATACAGAGCGAACCGATGGCGTGCTCATTGACGCGCAGCGGCACGCCCGCGTAAAAGCGCAAGCCACGATCGCGCAGCATGGCGTTGTTCGCGAAACGTCGATCCCGCGCGATGTCTTCCACGGTGAGCGCCTGATCGCTCGCGATGATGTGTCCGCAAATCGATTCCGATCGCGGAATGGTGCGGTGTTTCGCGATGTCTTCCGGTAAGCCGGCGCCCGCCTTGATCAATTGCTGCTCGCGGTCGATGACTGTGATCAAGGCGATCGGAACGTCGAAAATGCGCGCCACCTTGTCGGTCATGCGATCGAATTTTTCCTCGGGCATGGTGTTGAGAAATTCAAGCGTCCGAAGTGTCGAGAGGCGTTCTTCTTCGTTTGCTGGAATCGGCGCCGGGATCATTTCGTCGTCAATCACCACACAGAAGTTCGCCAGTTGCGCCACCGCCTGCGCTAAAGAGACCACGACTTCGTCCGCGCCGGACGCGCGCAAACGTTCGGTCGTTTCCTGATTTTCCGTTCCGCCCCAAAATCCGACGACGATCTTGGCGTGCGGACGGGCCGCGCGCACTCGCGTGCAAATAAACCGCGCATGCGTGTGAGTGGATGGTGCAACCACCGAAATACAAATCGCTTCCCATTCGTTCTTCTTCGTCAGCTCGATCAATTCGTCCGTGCTCAAAGCCGCCCGGGCATTTTCTGCCGGGAAACCTTGTTGCTGGAGAAGTTGGGTCAGCATGGTGCCGGCCAGCTCGTCCCGATAAGCGCGGGCCGGCAAAGTCAAAACGCTGCAAGTCGGCGCGGCCACCGGCTCCGGCGCCTCGGCGGGCTTTTCCGCCGCAGACGGTTCGGTCGCCGGAGTCGAGCCGAGATCTTCCACCATGTCGTGAACATGCTGTTGGAAAGCGGCGCGCTGTTCGGCGTCAAGTTGTTGCCGCAGCGCATCTGTTTCGCCGAGCGTGATCGCCGGAATCAAGACGGTGTCGTAGAGCGCGGTGAGCGAATTGGCTTTCACGAAAGTTTCCGCGAGATTCGTTCCGTCATCGAGACCGAGACGGAGGAGCCGGTAATAGATTTCTTCGTGCGGCGCGAGCGCTTCCTCTTCGCTTAGAAGGACACTAAGAAATTGCAAACGCGGGACATGCCGACCCATCACAGCAACGCAAACGGTCAGAGGCGTCGAGAGCAGTAAACCGACCGGCCCCCATAACCACGTCCAGAAAATCGCCGCAATGATCAACGCAAGCGACGACACGCCCGTGCTCGCACCATAAAGCCACGGTTCGAGGAAATTGGCATTGACCAGCTCCAGACTAACGAACAATGCGAGAACAAGAATTGGCGCGAGCCAACTGGTCGAAACTGCGAAGGCCAGGAGCAGCGGGATGGCGGCGGCGATCCACGCGCCGACATACGGAATGAAACGCATGAGAGCGGCGAACGCGCCCCACAGCATCGCGTTCGGCACGCCGATAAAATAAAGTCCAAGTGCGATGCAGCTGCCGAAGCTGACGTTCACGAGAAATTGCATGCTGAGATAGCGGGCCACGCGTTTTCCCGCATCGTCGAGCGCGCGCGTCGTCGCACCGATCCGACCCTGGCCGATCAAGCGAATAAGGCGGCCGCGCAAATCTTCGCGCTTGAAAAGCATGAAGACGACCAGCAGAAGGACAAGCAGGGCTTTGCCAAGCGGTCCGACAACTCCGGCCACGAGCGACTGCGCGAATTGCGGCAGACGGCTTCGCGATTCGACCACGCGCACCGGCATCGGCGAGGGCCCGGTGCGCGGCGCGCGTTTTGTATCCGGCGCAATCTCGGTCGAACCGGGCGAAGACTCCGCGCCGGTCGGCAATTGTTTTTGCAATTCATCGACGCTGTGAGTGAAGCGTCCGAGTGCGCCGCCACTTGGTAACCGAATCGCGCGCAGCTTCGTTTCGATGTTGGTCTGGTAATCGGGAAGCTTGGCCGCGAGATCGATGAGCTGTCGCGTGAGCAACCAGCCGCTGCCGCCAATTATTCCGAACAACATCACCACCACGAGCAAGACCGCGGCGATACGGCCGATCCAGCGCTCGATCCGCGCCACCAGTGGCGAGAGCAAGAATGTAATCATCGCGGCGAGCGCGAGCGGGATCAGAATTTCGCGACCAAAGTAGAGAAAAGAGAGGACGAAAGCGCTGAGGAGAATCGTCCACATGCCGACGAGGGCCGAGGCGGAAGTATTCCTGTTGATCCTCATTTTTTCTAGAGCGCGTTAGCTAACACTTCATCGAACTTTCTGATCGAACCTAAGGTAATGTCGCGGCTCGCGCATCTGCCGCGCGTGTAAACATCGCACCTGCCCTCGCTCGGTGGTTGTGGAGGCGAGGGCATTCCCTTAGATTGCTGCCCTTGAAAGCGCGGCTTTTTTTTCTCGTCTTTTTCGCGGCCGCGAATCTTTTCGCCCAGGCGCCGGAAATCCCAGCGGCGGATTCGAGTTCGCTCGATTTCAAGCAATTTGGCCTCCTTGGAATTCAGGATGGGGGGCGGCGCAAGCCCATCGACACGTTCGCGCGCGAGTCGCTCATCAAGCTGACTGGTCGCTCCACTTATAAGAGCGGCGCGAAGATGTGGCAGGGGAACGACTTCGTTCTCTCGATGTTGCTCGATACTCACAAATGGCAGGAAGAGCCGATGATTTTGGTCTCGTTAGGTCAACTCATCGAACAACTCGGCCTGGACAAGACACAGCGCCGTTTTTCTTTCACGCAACTAGGTGCGCTCCCGGAGTTGAATCGGCTCGTCGGTGAAGCGCACAAGGCGAAAGCGGCGGAAAAACCGCTCTCGCGTTTGCAGAACGAAGCACTGGCCGTAGGCGATCGTCTCGGGCTTTTCTCGCGCATCATGGATGGAAGCGCGTTCCTACTGGTGCCCGCGCCGGAAAAGGAAACCGATCCGTGGGTCGTGCCGCCCGGCTACAACCAATATTATAAGGAAGAGCAGTTCGCGCCGGTACAGACGCAATTGCAGAACATGGCCGGCGCTTACATGCATGCCGATTCATTCGCTTTCAGCCGCGCCGCGAACGAATTGCGCGACGATCTACGCGCGCTCAGCCCGACGATTTATCCGACGGAATCGAAACTGCGTCTCGAGTTTTTCTACAACCATTTCGACGGATTTTATCGCGCCGCGTTGTGTTACGGATTCGCCCTGTTGCTGCTCGCGGTCGCCTACGCCCGCGCGAAAGGTGGCTTCTTGAAATTGAGTGGCCTCGCGCTCGCGGTGGCCGGTCTGCTTTTCCACGGAACTGGAATTGCGCTGCGCTGCATGATCGCCGGTCGTCCGCCTGTGACCAACATGTATGAATCCATCATTTGGGTCTCATTCGCGGTTTCATTTTTCGGAATGATTTTTTTCCTGCGTTATCGCACCTCGGTTTACTTGCTCGCGGCCCTGCCCGTTTCGTTAATCGCGCTCTTGCTCGTGCATCAAATGCCCATCGCCATGCCGTCGAGCATCGATCCGCTCGTGCCGGTCTTGCGCGATAATTTCTGGCTCACGATTCATGTCCTCACGATCACGCTAAGTTATGCTGCCTTCGCACTCGCTATGGGATTCGGTCACATCCTTCTCTGGCGTTATGTGCGCAATCCAGTGGCGGCGCGCGCCGATCAGTCAATGCACTTCTGGCTCTATCGCGTTTTACAACTCGGAGTGTTGCTTCTCGCCGCCGGAACAATTCTCGGCGGCGTCTGGGCCAATTATTCCTGGGGACGATTCTGGGGTTGGGATCCGAAAGAAACCTGGGCACTCATCGCGCTGCTTTGTTACATCCTGACTTTGCACGGACGGCTGGCCGGTTGGTGGACCCAATTTGGGTTGGTCGTCGCGAGCGTGGTCTGTTTTCTCGCGGTCCTCATGGCGTGGTATGGAGTAAACTTCGTTCTCGGCAAGGGACTGCATAGTTACGGCTTTGGTATTGGCGGCGAAACTTACGTCGGCACCTTCGTCGGTCTCGATTTGCTTTTCGTTGCCTTCGCCGTTTGGCGTCATCGCGTCAGCAAAGCAACAGAGCGCGTGCCCGCCCGCATCGAAGCGGAAGGCGTTACAGTCTAACAAGTGCAAAGCGCCAATGCGGTGCTGATGATTCGGCCGCACCGCTTTTATCCAAATCCGGAAACTGCGGCAGATAATGCTTTTCAGGAAACGATTTCGCCTGACGAGTTGTCGAACATATCGGCGGCCGCGCAGAGAGAATTCGATCACGCGGTCGACACGATGCGTGAGTCGGGCGTGACGGTTCACGTCGTTGATGACACCGCCACGCCGGAAAAACCGGACGCAGTTTTTCCGAATAACTGGTTCTCCACCCATCACGACGGACGTGTTGTTCTCTATCCAATGTATTCGCCAGCGCGCCGGCATGAGCGGCGACACGAGGTCATCGAGGCCTTGAAAAAAAAATACCGTATCACCGATGTGCTCGATTATTCCGCGGCGGAAAAGGACGGACTTTATCTGGAGGGCACGGGCAGTCTGGTGCTCGATCACGAAAACAAGATCGCCTATGCCTCGCTTTCACAACGCACCCATACGGAGGTGTTGCGAAAGTTTTGCGACGATTTCGACTACGAGCCGATTGCCTTTCGCAGCGTGACTTTCGACGGGCGTTCCATTTATCACACCAACGTCATGATGTGCGTCGGATCCGAATTCGCTTTGATCGGACTCGAGACCATTCCTGATGAGTCGGAACGGATTGGCGTGCAGAATCTGCTCGAATCAACCGGCAAAGAAGTGATCGAGTTAAGCGCGAAACAAATTTCCGAGTTCGCCGGCAACGCGATCGAGCTGCATAACGACAAGGAAAAACTCCTCGTCCTCTCCAAGCGCGCGCTCGCGGCCTTAACAG
>JALZAX010000090.1 GCA_030948055.1 Verrucomicrobiota bacterium
GCAAATCCAGGCCGGCGTAGAGCGCAGCGACTTCTTTTTCGTAGCCGTTGAATTTTTTCGTCGGTTGTTTACCGGCAAAAAATCCGCCGCCGATGATCCGTTCGCTCGCCTGGCTCCAACGCGGATGGTCCACTTCCGGATTCACGTTGGCGTAAAATCCATATTCATCCGGCGCCATTTGATTCCAAAGCGTTTTCGGTTGTTCCGCGACGAAATCAATTTTCACCAGCGACTTCGCACCTTTGAATCCGTACTTCCACGGCGTGACCAAACGAATCGGCGCGCCGTTCTGATTCTTAAGCGGCTTGCCGTAAATGCCGGTCGCGAGAAAGGCCAACTCGTTCTTCGCTTCCGCAATCGTTAGACCTTCCGTGTAGGGCCAGGTGAAATCTTTGGAGCGCTGACCTTCGCAAACTTTCGGATCGAAGAAGGTGGTGAACCGCACAAACTTCGCTTCCGCTTTCGGCTGCGCCAGAGCGACCAATTTCGCCAGCGGAAATCCATCCCACGGAATGACCATCGACCAAGCTTCCACGCAACGATGCCGGTAATTGCGTTGCTCGATTCCGCCGATCTTTTTGATCAGCTCGTTCACTTCGAACTTCGCCGGTTTGTCGCACAGTCCGCCGATCTCGATTGTCCACGGTTCCGTTTGCCAACCTTTGTTCGCTAACTTCGACGGCTGATCTTTCGCAAGGCCCCACTCGTAAAAATTATTGTAAGTCGTGACCGAATCGTACGGCGTCAGTTTCACGCCATCGAGTTTGTAGGCGGCGTTGAGCGAGTCAGGAAATCCACTGGAAGCAGCCCGCATCGTCGCCGACAAGATCGCGGTCGCAGCCAAACCAAATCCAAAGGTGCGCAAAAATTCCCGACGCCGGAGATAATGCGATTCGTCCGTCACCGCGGCGTCGGGCAGTTCCCACGAGCGATTCTTATGGATGTGCATGGTTTGTTATTCGCCGATAAGTCGCGCAAAGATGCGCGCCCTTACAAACGTCGCGAGATTTTTTTGCGGCTGCACGTCTCCCCGCGTATCAGTCTTGCCCATGGAAAACGACGAGATACCATTCGCTCGACGCGCTTTGGAGTTGATGCGCGCCGGACCATTTCGCCGTTTCATTATCGGCTCGTCGATTTCCGATACCGGCACCTGGATGCAGGTAATGGCGCAGGCGTGGGTGATGAGTTCGCTGACGAATCGCGCCATCCTGCTCGGCATGGTCACTTTTGCCGCGGGTCTGCCGACCGTCGCGCTGGCGATGTTCGGCGGTTCGATCGCGGATCGTTACGACAAACGAAAAATTCTCATCGCCGCACAAGTCGTACAGATGATTTTGGCGGCGATTCTTGGCACCCTCGTCTTGCTCGGCGTGATCAAGGTCTGGCACATCATCGTGCTCGCGGGCTGTCTGGGAATTTGTATTTCGTTTGAAATGCCGGCGATTTCTGCGCTCGTGCCGGAACTCGTTAGGCGCGATCAAATCGCCACGGCCATCGCGATTGATCGATCGGTTTTTCATGGCTCGCGTCTGGTTGGGCCATCCATCGCGGGCTTGCTCGTCAATGGCATCGGAGCCGCCGCCGCATTTTTTGCTAACGCGATTTCGTTCTTCGCATTGATGATCGCCCTGATCACTTTGCCGAAGCGCAAAGAAGGAACAGCGGAGGAAGAAGAGCAACGGCGGACCGGTTTCAAAGAAGGTCTGCGCTACGTGCGGCATGATCGCATTATTCTCTGCATGATCGGTCTGATCGCGCTGACAACGATTTTTATCTTTCCATTCTTGTCGGTGATGTTGCCGCTTTACGTCCGCAACATTCTTCATCTCGGCGCGGAGCGAATGGGTTACCTCATGGCCATCTCTGCGGTGGGTTCGATCGTTGGGTCATTAACGCTGCTCGCAATCGCTCCGCAGAAACGTTTTCGTTTCATGTCCATCTGCGCGGTCGTCGTCGTCGGCGCACTTTTTTGCATGTCGCGTTCGGCGGATTTCGCTCTCACTGGGCTCTCCATGGTTGTTCTGGCCGTCGCGCTTTCGGCTAATTTCGGTTTGGCGGGAACGATTGTGCAGGAACGCGCGCCGACCGCGTTGCGCGGCCGCATTTCTGCGATCTTCGGTTTGAGTTTTTTCGGGCTGCAACCCGTCGCCGGTCTACTCACTCCCGCCTTCGCCGATCTGGTGGGACTCCCGACTGCGCTGATGGTTTCGTCGATCATTTTCGGGATCGGCGCTTTGTTTGTCTTGAATCTCGCCGGCCGCCAGGTCGATGCACCGCCGGGCTCGACCGCTCCAGTCTCCGAACCTCAAATCGCAGCGGCGCCCGCCGCCTAACAAGTGATTTCGTTTTCGACCTGCTGGAATTCCGGCCGGCACAAGTCCGGCGATGAAATGCTGCGCGAGATCAAGGGCGAGCTCGGTTTCGATCGCATCGAGCTGGGCCACGGCATTCGCATTTCGCTGATGCCGGGAATTCAAAAAATGTTCGATGCCGGCGAAGTGACTATCAGCAGTCTGCACAATTTTTGTCCACTGCCGGTCGAGGTGATGCAAGCGTCGCCGGATTGCTACAAATTTTCCGCCGGCACCGTGCGCGAACGCGAACGCGCAGTGAAGCAAACTTTGCAAACAATCGATTTCGCGGAGCGACTGGGCGCGCCGTTTGTGGTCACGCATTGCGGTCAGGTCCCGATGAATCCGATCACCGACGAACTGATCGCGCTCGCAAAAAAAGGAAAATTAAATTCGCGCGAATACGTGCGCCGCAAAATCAAAGCGGTCAAAAAGCGCGAAGAAGAAGCGCCCTGGCGACTCGATCGAGTAAAGGAATGTTTGAAGCCGATCGTCGAATATGCGGCGGCGAAAAATATCCGGCTTGGCATCGAAGGCCGGCGCGGTTACGAGGAAATGCCTAACGAACGCGAATTGCCGGCGCTCCTCGACGAATTGAACTCACCCCACGCCGGTTACTGGCACGACTTCGGTCACATTCAGATCAAAGAAAATCTTGGCTTCCTCGATCACGAAGAATGGTTGCGCACCATCGGTTCGCGCGCGCTCGGTTGTCATTTGCAGGATTGCATCTGGCCGGCGCAGGATCATCAACCGCCCTTCGCCGGTCACGTCGATTTACTCAAGCTGGTGCCGCTATTGCCTAACGAGTGCCAATACGTTTGGGAAATGAGTCCGCGCAAAACGCCCGAAGAAATCCGCCAGTCGGTTGAGATTTGGAAAAAACATTTCGGCGAATGAAGAAAACGTTGCTCACACTTTTGCAACTCGTGGTCACCCTCGCGGTGCTCTACTGGGTCTTTCACGATCCCGCCAAGCGCGCAGAGATGGCCACGGCCTTGCGCACCGCGAACTTCAGTTGGGTCGTCGCTGCACTCTTCGCGTATATCCTGGTTGAGATCGCGGCCGCCTGGCGCTGGCGCATCTTGCTCCGAGTGCAGCAAATCCATCTTAGCGTGTCGCGCACGGCCGGACTTTTTTTGATCGGAATGTTCTACAACCAATTTCTGCCCGGCGGCACCGGCGGCGACATCATCAAGACTTACCTGCTCATGAAAGAAGCGCCCACCAAGAAACTCGGCGCGCTGCTGGCGGTTTTGTTCGATCGCATCATCGGTTTGATCGCGCTCATTTCGCTCACGGCCGTCCTGATTGCGTTGCGTTATGACTTTCTCGCCAGCACACCCGAAACACGTCAGCTGCTCTTCGGTCTCTTGATCATCTTAGGCGGGGCCGTTCTCTTTTTGGTGACCAGTTTCATTGTCAGCGGCTTCAATCTTTTCCATGCACTTCCGCACAAGATCCCCGGACGCGAAAAGTTGATCGAACTTTCCGTCGCCTATCATCTCTACGCCCGACATTGGTTTGCTACTCTCGCGGCTTTTGGCGTTTCGCTCGTCGCGCACCTTTCCACTTTCCTGACATTTTTTTGCGTGGCCAAGGCATTTCGCGGAAGCAACCACGTTGGCTTGATCGATTTTTTTTCCATCATGCCGATCGAACGCACGGTTTCATCTTTGCCAATCAGTCTGGCCGGAATCGGCTGGCGCGAAAAAGTTTTGCAGATACTTCTTTCCCAACTTTGTCACGTTGAGCAAAGCGTCGCCGCGCTCATCGGCTCGATGAGTTTTCTGGTCATGCTGCTCGCCTGTCTGCCTGGCGGCATTGTTTATTTCTTCTACCGGCCGAGCGGCGTCACTCGACACATGAAGTTGCGCGAGATGCGCGAAGAAGTCGCCACGCTCGAACATGGCATCGCAAAAGAGCAGTAAATCATCGGCGCGTCGTCCATTTGTCGCCGCGACTTTCGCCATGACGGCTGATGGCAAAATCACCACGCACAAAAATGCGCCGGTCGATTTCACTTCGCGCGAGGACCGCATGCATTTGCTGCGTCAACGCGCCAAGGCCGATGCGGTGGTGATCGGTCACAACACTTTGAAAGCGGACAACGTGCGGCTCGGTTTACCGAAAGGTGAACTGCGCGAAGCGCGTTTGCGGCGCGGACGGGCGGAAGCGCCTATTCGTGTCATCGTCTCGAGCAACGGACGAATCGATGCATCGTTAAAAATTTTCCAATCGGACATTTCCCCGATCCTGATTTTCTCGACTACGCGCATGCCGCGGGCGTTTCAGAAAAAGCTTCGCGAAAAAGCGACGCTGCATCTTAGCGAAGAAGAATACGTCGATCTCGCCTGGATGCTGGAACAGCTGCGGGCGGAGTACAAAGTGAAGTGGGTTTCGCTCGAAGGCGGCGCTGAGCTTTTTCGCTCGTTTCTCGAACTCGACCTTGTTGATCAACTAAATTTAACCATCGCGCCATTTCTTTTCGGCGGGCGCGATGCCCCTACGCTCACCGGGAGGCGAAAGGAATTTTTGCCCGCGAGTGTGCGCTGCAAATTAACGGAGATGCGAACGATCGGCGAAGAATGCTTCCTGACCTACCGAATCTTGCGCGCGAAGAAAAAGCAGGCGCGCGCTTAGCCGCTCTTTCGTTTGCCCGCGCCCGCCAGCGCGATCATTCCGCCGACGGCAAACAGCACGGCGCCGATGACCAGCAAGATCAACGCGGCATCTTTCACTTGCCGCATGTGCTGCGCCCATCCGAGTAGGAGGAACAGAATTCCGAAAGCCCACACGGTGATTCCCGTCCCGATCATCGCTTCGGCTGACATGAAAGATTTGCGCGCGGGCGCCTGGCTGGGATTGCTCATGTGAGGGGAGAATTAGGAAAGATTGCGCCAGAGTCAAAGATTAACGGAGCGGCCATTGATCAATTGCTCTCGCAAAGCGGCGAGGAGCGTTTTCATCCATGCGCAGATACAGCGAAGGCTCGATTAACTCCAGCTCCATAAGGAGAAACGCATCGCCATCGCGCACGAAATCGACTCGCGCGTAAAGCAAACTGCTGTCGAGCAGGTCCATGACTCTATCGCCCGCCGCTAGCAAATCCGGCGGCGGCTCGATGCCGAGAATGGTTCCCCCGTGTTCTTCCTGCACCCGGAAATCCTTCGGCTTTGGTTTTTTCAAAATCGCGTGGCTAAATTCGCGGTTGAAATAGAAAAGCGAGAATTCTCCTTCCTCGACGATGCCGCGCATGAACGGCTGCACCATGTAGGAACGCGCCGCGAACATGGAAATATCATGAGTGCTACCTCTCGTTAGGCGCATAGTGTTTTCCGCATTCGCGCTGATAGTCGGTTTAAGCACAAGATGGCTTGTTTCAAATTCGTCGAACGAAAGATCGATCTCGGCACCATTAGCACCGGCTTTTTTCCAGATGGTCGGCACGACGCGCGCTCCGCGGTTCTCAAGTTCACGCAGATAGGTCTTCTCTGCATTCCAGCGCACAATCTCGATGGGGTTCGCTAATCGCGTCGCTTTCGCGATATCCGCCATCGTGACTAGAAAGCCCGGCAAATCTCTCTGGTAATCCCAGGTCGATCGAATAATAGCGCATTCGAATTGGCTCCAATCGACTTTATCATTGCGCCACGAAATGGTTTTCACCTCCCACCCCAAATTGCGCAGCGGTAGGTACGCCAGGTCGTCATCGATCACATAATCCTTGAGGTGGTCAGCGGAGAGAAATGCGAGTGACTTCATGCTTTGCGAGCGGCTACATACGCAGAAGGGGGCCGGCGGCAAAGCTTCTCAAACTCAAACCCACTGATTAGGCTGCGCATGCATGAAGTCACTTCTTCTTTTCACTTTGGCGCTTCTATTCATTGGCTGTTCACGTCACACTTTCGCGCAGACTCCTACGCCCGCGTTAACTCGCCCGTTCATTGCCGCGGATGCAGATCCTGCGACTGCGACCCGCGCCTGGCTGGACACCGTTCCGCCGGAGAAGAAGGCCAGGTCCGATGCTTACTTCGAGGGAGGGTACTGGCTGCTTCTCTGGGATTTTCTCGCCACCGTCGCCATCTCGCTCTTCTTGCTGCAAACAAGAATATCGGCGCGCATGCGCGATTTTGCGGAACGCACAACCCGCCTTCGCGTTCTGCAAGTATCAATCTACGCCATCTGCTATTTGCTCATCACGTCGGTCCTGATTTTTCCACTCAACGCCTACGAGCATTACTTCCGCGAGCATGCCTACGATCTGTCCACGCAAACATTCGGTCCGTGGTTTAGGGAGCAGCTAATCGGACTCGTTGTGGCCCTCATCGGCTTCACCCTGTTAATGATCGCGCTTTACGGCGTGTTCAAACGCGCCCCGCGGACCTGGTGGATTTGGGCAACTGCCATAGTAGTTTCGTTCTTCATGGTCGGTGCCTTCCTTGCGCCGGTCTACATCGAACCGCTCTTCAATAAGTACAAGCCTTTGAGTGATCCGAAGATTAGCGAAGCGATTCTAACTATGGCGCGGGCGAACCAAATCCCGGTCAAACAAGTGTTCGAAGTAGATGCCTCGCGACAGAGCAATCGCATCAGCGCAAACGTCGCCGGCTTTCTCGGCACCACGCGCATCGCCTTGAATGACAACCTGCTCAAGCAATGCACGCTGCCCGAGATTCGCTACGTCATGGCGCACGAAATGGGGCATTACGTTCTCAATCACATGTACAAAATCGTGCTAAGCCTTGCTTTGCTCACGCTCATTTCCGCCGCGATAACAGGCGTGGCCTTCGAGGCCATCGTACGGCGTTGGGGCGATCGTTGGCAGATTCGCGGCTTAGCCGATCCAGCTGGTCTGCCGATTCTCGCGCTAATCATTTCCACCCTAGCATTTCTTGGTACTCCAATAACAAACACCCTCACCCGCGTCGCGGAAGTGGAAGCGGATGCCTTTGGCATCAATACTTCACGCTCGCCCGACGGGTTCGCCGCCGTGGCTTTAAAGCTCAGCACCTATCGGAAGCTCGATCCCACGCCGCTGGAAGAATTCATCTTTTTCGATCATCCGAGTGGCCGCGCCCGCATTCGCATGGCGATGGCCTGGAAAGCGGCGAATCTCCCGGCCGGCGAGTAGGTCTCATGCGAGCCATCTTTCTTTTCTTTTGCTGCGCGACGATAGGTCTTGCAGGGACTCCACCCGATGTCGTCTTCGTTAACGGCAACATCCATACCGGTAACGACAAGCAGCCGCAGGCCGATGCTATCGCGGTGAAAGGGGATCGCATCACCTTCGTCGGTTCGAGTAACGATGCGCGTCGACTTGCCACTAAGACAACGCGGATTGTCGATCTGCAAGGTCACACCGTCTTACCTGGTCTAACCGACGCGCACTACCACATTTTTGGCGTCGGCTTTCGCGAGATGACTTTGAATCTCGAAGGCTTGAAGACGCGTGAAGAGTTTCTAGCTAAAGTAAAGGAGCGTGTCGCCCAGACTCCGCCTAACGAGTGGGTCACCGGTCGCGGCTGGATCGAGACCTTCTGGCAACCAGCCACTTTTCCTACCGCACGAGAGCTGGATGAAATCGCGCCGGCCAATCCAGTTTATCTCACGCGCGGCGACGGCCACGCCGCAGTAGTTAACAGCATTGCGCTGAAGCTAGCCGGAGTTACGGCTGACACGCCGAACCCTTTCGGAGGCGAGGTCTTGAAGGACAAGACTTCTGGCACTCCCACTGGCATGTTACTCGATCACGCAATGGGACTGGTGGAAAAGCGCCTTCCGCCTCCGAGTAACAGTGATAAAGAAAAGGCCTTCCAGTTAGGCGCCGACCGAAGTGTCGGGCTCGGCTGGTGCGAGATTCAAAATCCCGGTAGCGACCTGGCCGAGGTCGTGATCATGCGGAAGCTAATCGAGGCCGGCAAAGTAAAGCTCCGCATTTACAACGGCGTTTCCGGGCCGGGCGAGCCTGCCGACAAGCTACTCGCGGAAGGAGCAACCATCGGCCAGCGTTTCACCCAGCGCACAATTAAGTTCTATGCCGATGGTGCGCTCGGTTCGCGCGGCGCGGCCTTGTTAGAGAAGTATTCGGATGCTGATACCTCCGGATACCTAACGAATACTGAAGAAACACTTTTTCCTCTTTTCAAGAAGGCGTTGCGGGCTGGAATTCAGGTGCAGACGCATGCCATTGGCGATCGGGCGAACCGTTTTGTGCTCGATCTCTACGAGAAAGCGTTCAAAGCCATTCCGCCTAACGAGTGGAAGCAGCGCGATCCGCGTTGGCGTATCGAGCACGCGCAAATCCTTAGTCCTAGCGACATCCCGCGCTTCAAGCAGCTCGGCGTTATCCCATCCATGCAACCTTCCCACG
>JALZAX010000427.1 GCA_030948055.1 Verrucomicrobiota bacterium
ATGTAATCATGCAAAACGCCGCGCCACTCGATCGTCCCGCTTCCGCTCCCTGGAGCACGTCGTTCATCACGCGATTGCACCGCTATAAGTCGCTCCTCGGGCGGCGTTGGTGGATTCCGCTTCTCACTACCTGCATCGGTCTTTTCGTTTCGGCCTGGATGATCTACCAGACGCCGCCGTCATTTTTGACGACGAGCAAAATGATGGTGGCCGGCAGTCTGAAAATCCAGCAGGCCGCTATCTACAGCGAAGAGACGCAAAATTTTTACGGCACGCAGATTCAGCTCATGCAAAGCGCGGAAGTGCGCCGCGGCGCGGAGGCACTCCTTCGCTCCACCCATCCGCAACTGCCGCCGGTCGCCGTTGACCTGACCGTCGCGCAAAAGCCGCGCACTTCCATTTTTGATCTGCAAGCGATCGGCAGCTCGGGCGATTACACCCAGGCTTACTTAAATGCGGTCATGCAAAAGTATCTCGATTTCAAAAAAGGGATGCGCGAAGACCAGGGCCACAACGTGACCACGGCGGTCACCGAGCAGCTCATCCAAACCGAAAAAGATTTACGCAACGGCGAAGATGAGATGCTGGAATTTCAGAAGCAGAACAACATCGGCTTCATCCAGGAGGAAGGAAACAGCGCCGCCGCTTATCTCGTTAGGCTGAATCAGCAATACGCTGCACTCAAAACCGAATACGCACTCCTGGAAAAACTCGACCTCGACCAGAATCTCGATCGCAGCGCTAGCGCGAAACCCGATAATAGCGCCAACCCCACTCAGGACGACGGTGCACAAGCCGGCACGGTCATGCCATTTTCCGATGTCGGACCGGAAAGCGATTACCTGAAAGCGAAGCAGGCGGTGCAGTTATTGAAAGCCGAACGCGAGACGCTTTCGCGCGATCTGCGTCCCAGACATCCCAAGATCGTCAAACTGAACGACGAAATTTCGAAGCAGGAAAAACTCATCACGGTCTTCCGCGCCGATGCCGTGGAAAAACTGGCCACCCGCCGCGTCTCCATTGGCAAGCAGATGGAGAATTTGCAGGTCAACATCAAGGAATGGGAAACCAAAGCGCTCGATCTCAGCCAGCGCCTCGTGCAATTCAACAGCCTCAAAGGCAAAGTCGATCGCGCCAAAACTCTTTACGATCGCCTAACGAATAATCTGAAAGAAGTGGGCGTTTCGCAGGCCGTTGATACGAGCGATCAGGTTTCAATCATGGAAATGGCCAGCTTGCCGATGTCGGTGCGGCCTGGTTTGCTCAAGAGCCTCCTCATCGGGCTCGGTTGCGGCGCGCTCGCGGGCATCGCCATTCTGCTGCTCCTCGACCGCATCGACGATCGCATGGCCTCGTTCGGCGAATTCCAGCATCACTTTACCGAAAATGTTCTCGGTCAGATTCCGCGCGAAAAAACCAAAGGCAAAGTCACGCTCCTCCAGCCGGACGATGCCCGTCACGTCTTCGCCGAATCCTATCGCAACATTCGATCGTCGATTTTCTTCATGCCGTATGAAGGCCCGCGCCCAAAGACGCTGCTCATCACCAGCGCCGTGCCTAACGAGGGCAAATCCACCATCTCGGCTAACCTCGCGATTACTTTTGCCTTATCCGGCGCGAAGACTCTCTTGATCGATGGCGATCTTCGCCGCGGCGCGCAACGCGAAGCTTTTGATATTTCTTCGCGCATCGGTTTTGCCGAGGTCTTGAAAGGCGAAGTGAACTGGCAGGAAGTTGTGGTGCCCACTTCCTATCCGAGCCTGTTCGTTCTTCCGCGCGGCAAAACTCTTTCGCAACCGAGCGAACATCTTCTGCGCGATTCGACCGATCGCTTCCTCCAGGAAATTTATCATCTCTACGATTACATCATCATCGACAGCTCGCCTGTGCTGGCCGCGGATGACACCACCAGCCTCGCACCCAAAATCGACGCCACCTTATTTGTCGTTAGACTCTCCTACACTTCCGCGCGCCTGACGAAGAAAGCGATGGAGCTCCTCTACAATCGCCAGGTCAATGTGCCCGGCGTGATTCTGAACTACGTCGATACTTCCCTGCCGGAATATTATTACTACCAGTATTCCGAGTACTACAACACGCCTCCGGCCCACGAAGAAGAGCGTCACGGTCTGCCCGCGCCTCTGCACAATCGCGCGCAATCGTAGCGCTTGTCGCGGCGGTCGATGACCGCCGAAATTGCGCCACGATGAGCTTCTTCGGCCCGACAACCTCGCCGCTACTGAGCGAAGCTTCGGCGCCGGTCGTCCGCCGCGCCATGCAACGCGCCCGCGTCGTCGGAAGTTTCGCTT
>JALZAX010000428.1 GCA_030948055.1 Verrucomicrobiota bacterium
TCGTTTTTCGCCGCGCTGCATCACAACCAAATTCAAACCATCGAGGTCACGCCGAATTGCAGCATCCTCGCGGCGGTCGGCGACAACATGGTGCATCATCCCGGCGTCGCGGGAAAATTTTTCACCGCGCTCGGCAAGGCGGGCATCAACATTCGCGCCATCGCACAAGGATCATCCGAGCGAAATATTTCTGCTGTGATCGATCGCGCCGTTTCGCAACGCGCGCTCCGCGCCGTCCATTCGGCTTTTTATCTTTCCAATCAAACCATCTCCATTGGCGTTGTCGGCGCAGGTCTGATTGGCGGAACATTTCTCGATCAACTCAGCCAGCGGATGGAAGCGTTGAATCGCGAATTCAAAATCGATCTGCGCGTGCGTGGGATCATGAATTCGAAACGAATGTTCCTGAGCGAAGGCCGCTCGTTAGGCGACTGGCGCGGCTCGTTAGGCAAGACGGAGGCGTCGAGTAATCTGGAAGAATTTGTCCATCACGTGCAGGCGGAACATTTGCCGCACGCGGCGATAATCGATTGCACTTCGAGCGAGGAGCTGCCGACGCAATATCAAGGCTGGCTGGAACGCGGCATTCACATCATCACGCCGAACAAAAAGGGAAACACGAGCACGATGGATTTCTATCGCGCGCTGCAAACGACGGCCCGCGCGCGTAACCGGCATTATCTTTACGAAACGACGGTCGGCGCCGGTCTGCCGATCATCAACACATTGCGCGAACTCGTGCGTACCGGTGACGAAGTGCGAAAGATCGAAGGTGTTTTGTCAGGAACGCTTTCGTATCTGTTTAATACCTTCGACGGCACGACGCCGTTCTCCGCTATCGTGCAGGACGCGCGGCGCAAAGGTTACACCGAGCCCGATCCGCGGGACGATTTGTCGGGCACGGATGTCGGACGCAAGCTCGTCATTCTCGCGCGCGAGATGGGACTGATGATCGAGCTCGATGAAGTGGAGATCGAAAGCTTGGTGCCGGAATCTTTGCGCGCGGGATCGATTGACGATTTTCTGGCGCGTTTACCGGATGACGACGCACGCATGACAAAAATTTTTCAGCAGGCGAATTCGCGCGGTGAAGTTTTGCGCTACGTCGGTGTGATCGATCCGAGCAATGGTTGTTCGGTTGGCTTGAAGAGCTATCCGCGCACGCACGCCTTCGCCGGCACGAGTGGGAGCGACAACATCGTCGCCTTCACCACCAAGCGTTACCACACGCAATCACTCATTGTGCAAGGTCCGGGCGCAGGACCGGAAGTGACGGCTGGCGGGGTTTTCGCAGATCTCCTGCGGCTCGCTTCCTACCTCGGCGGAAGTTAATTCTTCAGGCCAACCGCGCGTCGCACGCGCGTCATCACTTTGTCCGCCTCGGCGTTCGCGCGCGCCGCGCCGCGTCTTAACACCTCGTCGATATAGTCCGGCTGCTTGAGAATTTCTTCGCGTCGTTTCCGCATCGGCTCGAAAAATTCCCACAGCCTAACGAATAGTTGTTTTTTGAAGTCGCCGTACCCGGTCCCGCCTTTTTGAAATTGGTCGTGCATGACCGCTGTTTCATTCTTGTCCGCGAACAAGGAATAGAGATGCACAATAGTTGAGCCTTCCGGATTCTTCGGTGATTCTACCGGCGTCGAATCAGTCACGATGCTCATGACGCGTTTCCGAATCTCTTTTTCATCGCCAAAGATGTCGATTGTATTGCCGTAGCTCTTGCTCATTTTCTCGCCGTCGAGTCCCGGCACGACTGCGGTCGCCGGTTGAATGCGCGGCTCGGGCAGCTTCAAAACTTCACCAAAAGTTTCGTTAAAGCGCGTCGCGATATCGCGCGTGATTTCGATGTGCTGTTTCTGGTCTTTGCCCACCGGCACGACATCGCTGTCGTAAATCAAAATATCCGCCGCCATCAGGACCGGATAAGTAAAGAGGCCGGCGTTGGCCGGGAGACCGCGCGCGATTTTGTCTTTGTAAGAATGCGCCAATTCCAGACGCGACATCGGCGTCACCGTGGAAAGAATCCAGGTCAACTCCGCAACCTGCGGCACATCCGATTGCAGAAAAAAAGCGGAGCGTTCCGGGTCGAGTCCGCAAGCCAAAAAATCGAGCGCCACGCGCCGAACATTTTCCCGCAGGTGTTTGGGATCACGCAGGCTGGTCAGCGCATGATAATCAGCGATGAAATAAAATGCTTCGCCTTCATCCTGCAGCGCAATGGCCGGCCGCATCATCCCGAAATAATTCCCGATGTGCAGAACGCCGCTCGGTTGAATGCCGGAAAGAATGCGCATGGTTGGGGAC
>JALZAX010000091.1 GCA_030948055.1 Verrucomicrobiota bacterium
GTGGCAAACCGGGCGCTCGAAGTGGCTGACCTGGATCGTGCCGTGGATTTTTCTCGGGCTAGGCCTGCTCGCCAAAGGTCCGCTGCATCTGTTTTTTTTCTACGCAGTGGTCATCGCGGTTCTTTATCGCGACAGAAAATTGCGCACGCTTTTCAACCTACAGCACTTGTTAGGCATCCTGCTCATGCTCGGCATTTTTGCGGGGTGGGCGGTTCCTTGTCTCATGGCCGCGCAACAAACGGATGTAGCACACATTTGGTCGCGGCAATTTTCCGGAAGGCTGGCCGGCGAAGATTTCCACTTGCGCGGTTGGATCACGAATATCCCGCGCGGGCTCGGTTATTTTCTGCCGTGGGTCCTTTTTCTCCCGCTCTTACGGCGCGCGCCTAACGAGCGGTTTCTCGCGTGGGGAATCGGAATTTCGTTTTTCGTCGTAAGTCTTCTACCGGGATCGCTCGCTCGCTACACCATGCCGCTCCTTGCCCCTGCGGTGTGGTTGGTCGTAGTGCTATTGAGAGGTGAATTGCGCTGGCCGCTGATTGTTGCCGCGATCGTTTGCATCGCGATGCCGATTTATGGTTTCGCGATCACGCCCTATCTGCAGCGGCGCGAGAAAGTCAGAAACATCGCCGGACAAATTAACGCTGCGCTTCTGCCTAACGAGTCACTCTACGCCATCGATCCCGATTATCAGCCGGCTCTCTTTTACGTGCGCGATCCGATCGTCTATTTGAACCGCCCTGATGAATTACCGGCCAATGCACATTACGTTTTGGCGCAGCCGGAAAACGAAGCGGCTATCGTGGCGCGCAAACCAGAGGTGCAATCCGTGCGCCATTTTCGCGATTACCGCGGCAAGGAAATCATCCTTCTGGAATTGCGTCCAGCGGCCGAGTGAACGACGTAAGCAGTACGCGGTCTAAAACCGTCATTGTTCGATGAAGCTTCCCTCTATCCTTAGCCGGCGTTCGTTCGGCAATGTTGCCCTGCTCGCGTGCATTTTCGCGCTCGCCGGTTGCGGCAAGAAAGAGAGTGCCGGCGCGCCGCCGCGTCCGGTCTTTGTCGCGAAAGTCGTCACGCAGGATGTGCCGCTTTATCTCGATGAAATCGGCACCACCGCGGCCTACGAAGTCGTGCAGATTCAGGCGCAGATCAGCGGACAAATTGTGGCGCGCGAATTCAAAGACGGTGCGGATGTGAAAAAAGGCGATCTGCTTTTCCGGATCGATCCGCGTCCTTACGAAGCGGCCCTGGCCGCGGCAAAAGCGGATCTGGCCTTGAATCAGGCAACCTTCAAACGGCAGGAGGAATTGCGCTCAAAGAACGTCACCGCTAGTCAGGACTTCGATACCGCCCAGGCAAGTGCGCGAAAATCTGAGGCGGCCGTGGCCGCGGCTCAGTTGAACCTCGATTTTTGTTACATCAAGTCGCCCATCGATGGACGCGCCGGCCTGCGCAATGTCGATGTGGGAAATCTGGTCGCCCCGGGCGGAACTCCGCTGCTCACCATCATGGGGCTGGATCCGATTTACACCGACTTTACGGTGGCGGAACCTGATCTACCACTCGTTAGGCGCTACCTGAATAATCCGAACCTTAAAGTCCTGACCGATGCGGAAGACGATAACATCGGGCCGCGCGCCGGTAGTCTTTATTTCATCGACAACGCCGTCCAGCCCGGCGCCGGCACGGTGAAGTTGCGCGCGGTCACGCCGAACGCGGATCACGCCTTGTGGCCTTCGCAATTTGTTAAAGTGCGTTTGATTCTTGATGTCTTGAAAGACGCCATGCTGGTGCCGAGCAGCGCGGTGCAGATCGGGCAGAACGGTCCTTATGTTTTCGTGGTTAAGTCAGATTCGACTCTGGATTTGCGGCGGGTAAAACCGGGACAAAATCAGGATGATCGGACCGTGATCTCCGACGGCGTGAAAGAGGGCGAAACCGTCGTGGTCTCGGGCCAGCTCCAGCTGGCGCCGGGCGCTAAAGTAGCGGTGAAGGAAATCCCAACCAGCGGCGACGGCTCGCATCCTTCGCAGGCGAGCATGATGCATTAAGTATGTCTGTGGACGATCGGCCTAACTCCGAAAGCTTTCGCGAGCGGAGCGAGTCCTCACAGCACCATCAACATCCCGGCGAAAAAACATCGGCGGGAAAACTGGTGCAATTTTCTTCCGGTCTGTCGAAGCCGTTCATTCAACGGCCGGTCATGACGATGTTGCTCACTGCGTCGCTCATCGTCTTCGGCATTCTCACCTTCAAACAGCTGGCGGTGAACGATCTGCCCGCGGTCGATTACCCGATCATTCAGGTGAGTGCTTCGTATCCGGGCGCGAATCCGGAAACGATGGCGAACACAGTTGCGACGCCGCTCGAGAAGCAGTTCACGCAAATTCCCGGGCTGAGTTTTAGCACCAGCTCGAGCACGCAAGGCAGCACCAGCATCACCTTGCAGTTCGACCTCGATAAGAGTGTCGATGCCGCGGCCACCGATGTGCAGGCCGCGATTCAGCGCGCCGGCGGGCAGTTGCCGAACGACTTGCCGCAGCAACCGCAATTTCAGAAGACGAACCCTAACGATCAGCCGGTCATGTACATCGCCCTAACGAGTGATACGCTGACCGACGGCGACCTCTACAAATACGCCACCTCGCAGGTCCAGCAGCGAATTAACATTCTGCCCGGCGTTTCGCAGGTGCAGATCTACGGAGTGAAAAGCGCCATCCGCGTGAAGGTCGATCCGGGCGCGCTCGCGGCGCGCAATTTGACCTTCGACGAACTGACCGCGGCAGTGCGCGCCGGCACTTCCTACGCGGGCGCAGGTCAATTCGACGGCAAGAACACTTCCTTTGTTCTGCGGCCCAATGGCCAGGTCGCCGATGCGGAAGGCTATCGCAACATGATCATCGCCCGCGGCAAAGATGGCGCGCCGGTTTTTCTGCGCGATATCGCCAACGTCGTCGATTCGGTGCAGGACGAGCGCCTTTCCCGGCATTTCTTCGCGCGCGGATACAAGGTGCCGGCGTCGGTGATTGTGTTGGCGGTTTCGCGCCAGGCCGGGGCGAATGCGGTCGAAGTGGCGCGCTCCATCACGAACCTGGTGCCGCAAATGCGCCTGGAATTACCCGGCTCAATTAACCTCATCCCGACTTTCGATCGTGCGCAAAGCATCGTGCGTTCCGTGGCCGATGTGCAGACCACGCTCTTCATCGCCTTTGTCCTCGTCATCATGGTCATCTTCGTTTTCCTCGGGCGCGCCACCGATACCTTGATTCCCGCAGTCGCTCTCCCGCTTTCAATTCTCATGACCTTTCTCGTCATGTGGATGCTCAATTATTCGATCAATAATTTAACGCTCATGGCACTGACACTTGCCATCGGGTTCCTGGTCGATGACGCGATCGTCTTTCTCGAAAATGTCGTCCGACGCGCGGAACACGGCGAGTCGATCTACCAGGCGACCTTGAATAGCGCCGGTGAAATTTCTTTCACCATCTTGTCGATGACCTTATCGCTCGCGGCCGTTTTTATTCCGCTGGTCTTTATGCCCGGCTTGCTCGGCCGGATCTTCCGCGAGTTTGCCATAACTATCATCGTGGCAATTTTCGCCTCAGGCTTGATCTCGCTCACACTCACACCGCTGATGTGTGCGCGAATTTTGCGCGAACATGATCCAGGACATCGCCGCAATTGGATGGAGCGATTCACCGATAGCTTCTTCCCCGGGATTGTCCGCTTCTACAGCCGCACGCTCGATTGGTTTCTCGATCATGGCTGGCTCGCCATTCCCATCATCGTGGCTTGCGCGCTCGGCGTTTGGTTTTTCTTCTCCGCGTTGCCCTTCACGCTGTTACCGACGGGCGATAGCGGTGTCATTCGCGGTGCGCTCATCATGCAGGAAGGCGCGTCGCCGGCGCAACAGCGTGTCATGCAGGACAAACTGGATCCCATCCTCCAAGCGAATCCCGCCGTGGATAAGTATTTCACCATCGCCGGCAGTGGACGCGCCGGCACTTCCGGCATCTTTACCGTTCTCTTCCTGACAGACGTAAAGCATCGGCCACCGATCGACGACGTGGCCGCGCAGCTACGAAAATCCTTGAGCGCTTTGCCGGGAATTTTTCCCACACTCAATCCAACGCCTGTCTTACAGATTAATATCGGGGGTGCTGGTAGTCAGTTCGGTCGTTATAGCTACTCGCTTAGTGGCATTAACCCCGATGAAGTCTACGCCGCCGCCGATGCCCTCGGAGCCAAGCTAGCTACCTATGATGGCTTCGTCGCCCCGCCGCGCTCCAATCTTTTCCGTAACCAGCCTAACGTTGACATCGATTTCGACCGGGAGCGCGCCAGCATGTACGGCATCTCCACCGCCAAGCTGCAATCGCTTCTGCGCGCCGCTTACTCGCAGAACTACGTCTACTTAGTCAAGGAGCCCGACGACCAATACCAGGTCATCCTCGAAGTAGACGACAAGGACCGTTCCCGTCCGGAAGACTTACGCCAGCTCTATGTGCGGCCGGATGGCAAAGACACGCTCGTTCCCATCCGCGCCATGACCAAGACGTCATCCAGGCTGGGATTGCAGGCGGTGAACCATACTAACCAGTTTACCAGTGTGACCTTCGGCTTCGATACTAAACCTGGAGTAGCTCTGGGTGACGTAACCAAGTTCATCGAGAAAACCGCGACGGAGACCTTGCCACCCACGGTCAAAGGTGAGCTGCAAGGTGAAGGTCTCGTCCTGCAACAGCTATTCAGCTCTCTCCCTTTCCTGGTGATCGCAGCTATCTTCGTTATGTATGTCATCCTAGGCATTCTCTACGAGAGCTACGTCCATCCTATAACAGTCTTATCTACCTTGTTCCCTGCCGTGGTAGGTGGCCTGCTTACTCTGTGGCTTTTCCGATCCACACTTTCCCTCTACTCCGTCATCGGCTTGTTTCTTCTTATGGGTATCGTAAAGAAGAACGGCATTATGATTGTCGACTTCGCCTTGCATCGGCTCGATCAAGGCTACGATCGGCGCAGTGCTATCCACGAAGCGAGTGTTGAACGCTTTCGCCCCATCATTATGACTACGCTAGCCGCCTTGATGGGTGCGGTGCCACTCGCTCTAGGTTATGGAGCGGATGGCGCGTCACGTCGTCCGCTAGGTCTCGTGATAGTAGGTGGGCTGATTGTATCTCAGTTGATAACTCTCTACATCACGCCGGTGATTTATCTCGCACTCGAATGGTTCCAGGAGCGCATCCTCGATCGCGTGCCCTTCCTGCGCAGCGGTCACATGCATCACGAAGCAGAAGCCGAGCGAGCCCCTACGCCGCCGGAAGAGCCGCTGCCGGTCGGCGTGCATTAAAGCTTTTGTCAGCTTCCGCTCTTTCCTCCGAAAGTTGCGGCTTGTCATTTAGTCCGATCTCGAGATGATCTTCGCATGAAACGCGGCGCCCTGTTTTCCTTTCTTCTCCTTGCCACTTCCGCCGCTTATGCGGTGCCCTCGATGCACGTGACCGTGTCTGACCCAAACGGCAAACCTGCCTACCGCGGCGCGACGAATGCCGATGGCACCTTCGCGACCGGGAACCTCCCACCGAGTCAGTACGTCGTTCAGTTCACCTCGAAAGACGCGGCGGCGACGAAGGATCAATACCTGCTCGTTATTTCCGCCGGTAAAAAAAACCTGATCTCGAACACTTTTGCGGGCGAAAAATTCACTTCTGGCGGCGCCGCCGTAAAGCTGGATTTAGCGGCGGTGGGGAAAATCAGTGGGCAGGTCGTGAGCGCGCAGGCGCTGGCGGCAGCGAAGGTCAGGATCATCAACGGCAAGCGTTACCGGTGGGTGGAGGCTGAAACGGGCAGCAACCTCCGTGGACACCTGGCCGAAGAGGGCAGAGCGGGCGCGCATCAGGTCGTTATCTTCAGTACGGACGAGATCCGTAAAATACAGGATCGCGGCGACTCGAGCGTCCTGCTGCATCGATGATGGCAACTCGTCGTCGAAGTTCCGGTGAGATGGGATCATATCTAAATATTTGACATTTTAGGTGCGGGACGCGGAAGCCACGCTGACTTTCGAGGATCGGTTCGCCGCGCGTCTGCGAGGATTCGGACCGGCAGGAATACTTGCGATACTCATCATCCTCGCGGGCAATTTCATTCTCGCGCCGCTCAGCGCAATTCTCGTCCTGGTATGGGTAGGTCTCTCACAAACACCCTGGCGCGAGATCGGTTACGTGCGGCCCAGTAGTTGGATTCGCAGTCTACTCGTCGGCATTGTTTTCGGGATAGCTTTCAAGGTTGTGATGAAAGCGGTCGTCATGCCGCTACTAGGGGCGCCTCCTATCAATCAGCCTTATCATTACCTCGCAGGTAATACTGCCGCGCTCCCTGGAATGATCTTCGTGCTGATTGTGGTCGCGGGCTTCGGAGAAGAAACGTTGTTCCGCGGCTACCTGTTTGAACGACTCGGGAAACTTTTTGGATCCGCCGTATGGGCAAAAGTATTAATTGTGCTGATCACGACAGTTTGGTTTGCGCTTCTGCATTACACTGTCCAAGGGCTTCCCGGAGTCGAACAAGCCATATTCACAGGCGTCGTCTTCGGCACGATCTTCGCGGTGACGGGCCGGATCTTTATGCTGATGATCGCGCATACGGCTTTCGACCTGGCGGCACTGGCGATGATTTACTGGGATGTCGAATCGGAAATAGCTCATTTCTTTTTCAAGTAACTCGATGCTTTGATGGTAAGTAGCATCTAACACGGCGATGCGGCGGACTGCTTTGGCCTGGGAAACAAGTCCGTGCTTTTAGTGTTATTCGAAAGACAAAATCTTATGTGCCGAAACATTAAGACCCTGCATAACTTCGTGCCACCTGCGACCCATGATGAGATTCACGCTTCCGCGCTTCAGTTTGTGCGAAAGCTGAGCGGTTTCACCAAACCTTCCAAGGCGAACGAAGTCGCGTTCGATCGCGCGGTCGAACAAGTGACGACGGCTGCGCATGAACTCTTGCATTCGCTAGTCACGAACGCGCCCCCGCGCGATCATGACACAGAAGCGGCTAAGACTCGCGCGCGCTCGGCGTCGCGCTTTGCCCACGAGCAGGAAGCGGCGGCAGCGTTGTAGCGACGCCGCTCTGTCGGCTTAAGGATCGTGGTGATATTTACTTTCGATTGTGTCGGGTCATTCGACGGGAAGCGGAAAGCGATCCAGCTCGCCCTTGATGCGCCGGTAGATTTCGCGCGACCAGACCGGCGCACCGGCCGGCGATTCGCCTAACGAGTCCTTACGGAAATCGATCGGCGTTAAGATGATCGTTGTGTTTTCGATCCCGCTCCGCGCGGCCAGAACAAATAAATCTTCCGCCGTTTGATCGCCCATGGCGAGGCAACCGCGCGAATGCTCGCGGCCGTGAATCATGATTTCGCTGCCGGGTTCGGTCCGGTTTTCTTCCGCCGCGCGAGCCAGATCAAATTCGTTTGGGTAATCGATCCAGATACTGAGATGATAAAAACTGTTCGGATTCAATTCGCGCACGCGATAGATTCCCTCCGGCACTTGTAAATCGCCTTCGCGCAGTTTCGGGCCGAGCGTGCCGCTCGCCGCCAAAATCGGATAAGTGCAGACGAAACGAAATTCGTTCTCTCGGTGTTCGACGCGTAAACTTGGAGAACGCGATCCTTTTTGATTCCGATGAAGACGAGATGCTGCGGGGGACAGGATAATCCCGCTGCGAGGAATTTCGCCTCCAGCCGTTGCTGCACGGCCGGACCGAATTCGGTCAGGCGATCTTCGATGGTTTTCAACGGCTCGTCCGTTTTCGCAGCGACAATCGTCGCGCACCAGAGCGCGATGCAATACTTCGCGCTCAATCGCCGGTCTGCTGCAGATCGGCCAGTTTCTTTTCGGCGCGATTGACGTCGGCTTTGCGGCCGCTGCCCAGGGCGAGAAGTTTTTGTTGTCGCTGCACATTGCGCATGGCGAATTCGATTTCCGCTTTGCGCCGTTCTTCGGCGGTGCGTTTCGCAGTCTCTTCGGCGTCGGCTAGTTCGGTCGGCGATTTTTCTCCGTCGGCTTTGCTCTTGGTTGCTTCGAAACGCGCCTGCGCAAGAAGCGCTTCTAGTCGAACGACATTGAGAACGCGCGCTTCGGCCTCCACTTTTGAGATGATGCCGGCCTTGTAGAGACGATCGGCGCCCACGGCATTTCTCTTCCCGCGCGCCAGGTCTTTTTCCAATTTCGCGATGTCGGGAGTTTGCGCTGTCGCTGGAGCGTCCGGCAAACCATCGCGATCGCGAGACTTGATCAGCAACGGCGGATCGATCTCGAGTCCTTCACCTTGCTCGGGCAAGGTTGGCTCTTCTTCCGCGCGCGCGCACGAAATCACAAGCGCGAACAGCAACGCAGCGACAATCCATCGCTTCATCGAGCGGAATATTATCACAACCAGCCGCGGCGTTTAAACCACAAGTACGGCAGCACGGCGGACGCGAGCATGACCATGAGCGCGAATGGATAACCGAGAGGCCAACTCAATTCCGGCAGGACATGGAAATTCATTCCGTAAATGCCCGCGACCAATGTCGGCGGAAGAAAAACAAGCGCTGCGACCGAGAGAATTTTGATGATCGCGTTC
>JALZAX010000429.1 GCA_030948055.1 Verrucomicrobiota bacterium
TTCTTCGGCGCTCGCTTCGAGTCGGACGATTCTGACGCCATCATTCTGCGGCGCCCAAATCGCTGGATCAGTCGGGCCGAAGAGCAAGGTGCATTTGGTTCCAACGGCGGCGGCGATGTGCGAGATGCCGCTATCGTGACCGATGAAATGCGACGCGCGCGACAAAACGGCGGCGACGATCGGTAGTGGCTGATTCTCGAGAAAAATAATCGGCCGATCGCTCCATGCTTCGCGCAGTTGCGAAAGGTCGTCTGCCTCACCGGCGACGACGACAATATTTCCGGCGATGCGCTTTCCGAGTTCAATCCAATTTTCCAGCGGCCAATTCTTTTTTGTGCTTCCGCTTCCCGGATGTAACGCGACGAAAGGCCGCGGAAGATGTTTTGCCGCCGCGTGATCTTCGGAAGTCGGGAAAATTTCTGCGTACGGTTTTTCAAGTGTTAGTCCGAGTTGCTCCAGCGGGCGTGCCAACTGCCGCGCCGCGTGTTCCATTTCATGCAACTTCGCTTGCCCGACGATTATTTCCTCGGCACCGGCGCGCCGTAGATTCGTCGCGAAGATTTCGTCGGGATCAAAAAGATAACTGAGAACCAGATCGAAGCCGGCGAAGTAATTAGATAACTCGTTAGGCAATTCCGCCTCCTTGGCGAAGAAACTGGCCAACGGTCCATATTCGATTGACCGGGTTGCGTCGGCGTAGAACCGTTTTTCCGCCAGCGCGACGATGTGTTTGTAACCGAGAATCTCGATCTGCGACCGCGGAAAATTATCTCGCAGCAATTTGATCGCGGGCAGCGTCAGGACGAAATCGCCGATTGCGCCGCCACGGATGACGAGAATTCGATTCAGTATCGCGTGAAGGCTAAGCCGAGCAGCGCCGCGCCGTAAACGAGCACAGCGACATTGAGCGAAAGCCAGCGTCCGTTAGTGCGTGTTCCCCAATCGATTTGATCGCGCATGACATACGGCATGGTGACGAAGAAGAGACCTTTCACGACCAGGATGTAGGCGAGGACCGTAACGAGCAGACGACTGTTTTCGTGGCGCAGAAATGCGGCATCGATCAACGGCTCGGCCGCGAGCAAATAAAGAATGCCCAATGCCCGCACGGCGAGGAATTCGTTCACGAAACGAAGGACGAGAAAATATCCGACCGGCAAAACGAAAAGAAGCGGGCGCCGAAAACTGGAAAACTCTCCCATCTCCATCGTCGCGAGCAGCCAAAAACTCCACAGGGCAGCGAGAGTCAGCAGAAAAACTCCGACCGGTCGCGAACGCGGCAATTGCGTAAACCAATCGCGGCCGAGCGTCGGTTTAAAAACATTAGGCAGGCTAATAAGTAGCAAAAAAAGCCCTGCGAGGATGCCCGCGGTTTTGAGCGAAAGGTGATAAATCATCGAGGCGCGTGGGAGATTTACACGACCGGCCGGCCATACAAGCTGAATCCGTTCGCCTGCTCGACTTTGACGCGCATGATCTCGCCCGCGCGATTCGCCTGGTCTTCGAAAACGACAATTTTGTTCGTGCGCGTACGACCCATCAGGCGCGCAGCATTATTCCGGCTGAGGCCTTCGCAAAGAATTTCCACTTCACTTCCGACCAGGCGCTCGTTGGCGCGATGAGCCGATTTGTCGACCACCTGAAGCAGATCCTGATTTCGTTCCTCTTTCACTTTTTCGGGAATTTGATCAGCCGCAGTCGCGGCCGGCGTTTCCGCCCGCGTCGAGTAGCGAAAAATAAAAGCGTTATCGAACTGGATCTGCTCGACCAAATCGCGCGTCAGTCCGTAGTCGTCTTCCGTCTCGCCCGGAAACCCGACGATCACGTCAGTCGTCAGGGCGATTTCCGGTTTTGCTTTACGAATTTTCTCCACCAACGCGCGATATTTTTGCGCGGTGTAAGGCCGATGCATCGCTTTCAGGATGCGATCCGACCCGGATTGCAGCGGCAGGTGGACGTGTTCTACGAGCTTGGGCAAATTGCCTAACGAGTGGATCAAATCATCGCGAAAGCCGATCGGGTGCGGTGAAGTGAAACGAATGCGTTCAAGCCCGTCGATCTCATGCACCGCTGCGAGCAATTGCACGAAGGGACTCTTTTCATCGCGCATGGGAAATTCGTGGCGGCCGTAAAGGTTTACGATTTGCCCGAGCAACGTGACTTCCTTCACGCCTCGCGCAACGAGCTGGCGGACTTCGCTCACGATATCGTCAATCGTGCGGCTGCGTTCTCCGCCGCGCGTCCGCGGCACGATGCAAAAGGTGCAATGCATGTTGCAGCCTTGCAT
>JALZAX010000430.1 GCA_030948055.1 Verrucomicrobiota bacterium
CATGGTGAAGAACTCGTTAGGCAACGTAGGGTGCAGTCGTTCTTTTCCCTGGAAGATTTCCGAAAACGCGTCCGGTTAAGGAAAGAAGAATTGCGGACGCTGGCGTTGCTCGGCGCGTTTAATTGTTTCGCGCCACATCGGCGTGCGGCGATGTGGCAGGTCGAGCAGACGCGTTACGATGATTTGCTGGAAAATATCTCGGGTAGGGTGGGCATCTTGCCCGCCGGTGATCGCGTCTCGCGATCGCGCACTTTCGAAAGATCGTTTCGGCAAGATGCCGAAACCGGCGGGCAAGATGCCCACCCTACCCGAGAGTCGTCAACGCGCGTGGCGGAGTCTCCGCTCGCCCGCATGAGCTTGGCGGAGCGGGTGGAGGCCGATTACGAAACGATGAGCCTAACGACTGGTCCGCATCCGATGAAATTGCTACGCGCGGAATTGCCGGAAGCGTGGCGGGCGATCGATTTGCCGAAGGCCCGGCACGGATCAATCGTGCAGATCGCCGGCAATGTAATTTGTCGTCAGCGTCCCGGGACGGCGAAAGGTTTTGTCTTTATCAGCCTGGAAGATGAGACGGGCGTTTCGAACGCGATCGTTGAACCGGACCTGTTCGAGAAAATGCGATTGCTCATTACGGAAGAACCGTTCCTGATCATCGAGGGTGAAGTGCAAAACACCGACAAAGTGGTCTTAATCAAAACGCGAAACATCAAACCGCTCGAGCACGCACAAATCGGCGGGAGCCAGTCGCACGATTTTCACTAACGACGTTTCTATTCGCTGGCGTGGGAAGGTTTCTTCGGCTCCGTCGCTTTTTCCCGTGGCTGTTCATCCGATTCGAGCCACTCGGTGTGAAACACCCCAGGTTTATCGACTCGCTCGTAAGTGTGCGCTCCGAAAAAGTCGCGTTGTGCCTGCAGCAGGTTCGAAGGCAGACGCGCGGAGCGGTAGCTATCGAAATAGGCGAGCGACGCGCTGAAAGCAGGAACAGCTACCGCGTGTTCGATCGCAGTGGAAACGGCGATGCGCCAGTTGTGTTGCGTCTTCGCGATGATGTCGCGGAAGTAGGAATCGAGCAGGAGATTGTGCAGTTTCGGATCGCGCGCGTAGGCCTCGACGATGCGATTTAAAAACTTAGCGCGAATGATGCAACCGCCGCGCCAGATGGTGGCGATATCGCCGAAGTTAAGATTCCAATTGTAAGTAGCGCTGGCGGCGCCTAACAACTCCATACCTTGCGCGTAGGAAACAATCTTCGAAGCGTAAAGCGCGTCATGCACCGCCTGAATGAATTGCTTGCGATCGCCGCTGAATTTTTTCGGCTCGGGTTGTGGAAGAATTTTCGAAGCGGCGACGCGTTCCTCCTTGCGGGAAGAAATAATGCGCGCTTCCACCGCAGCGTTGATGGTGGAAATGACAACGGAGCGTTCGAGCGCGGATTGTAGCGTCCAAAGGCCAGTGCCTTTCTGGCCGGCCTTGTCGAGAATGACATCAACGAGCGGCTTGCCGGTGTCGGGATCTTTCTTGCGGAAAATTTCCGCGGTGATTTCGATGAGGTAACTTTCGAGCGCGCCGCGGTTCCATTCCGCGAAAATGTCCGCGAGTTCATCAGTCGTTAGGCCAAGCACGTCTTTTAGGATGGCATACGATTCGCAGATCAATTGCATGTCGCCGTACTCGATGCCGTTGTGCACCATCTTGACGTAATGGCCGGCGCCGTCCGGGCCCATGTAACGGACGCAAGGTTCGCCGTCGACTTGCGCGGCGATCTTCAGAAAAATCGGCGCGATTAATTCCCAGCCCGCACGCGTGCCGCCGGGCATGAGCGATGGACCCTTGAGCGCTCCTTCTTCGCCGCCGGAAACGCCGGAGCCGATGAAATGAAATCCGCGCGCTTCCAAATCCTTGCAGCGGCGTTGCGTGTCGGTGAAAAGAGAATTGCCGCCGTCGATGATGACGTCTCCTTTTTCGAGGAGCGGGGTGATTTCGCTGATGACCATGTCGACCGGTTTCCCGGCCTTTATCATGATCATCACTTTGCGCGGATGCTTCAGTGCGCCGATGAACTCCTCAATCGTCTTAGCAGCAACGATGTTTTTTCCTTTCGCTTTGGTGGCAGCGAATTTTTCCGTCACCTCGGTGGTGCGATTGAAGACAGCAACAGAGAATCCCTTCGATTCCATGTTGAGGACGAGATTCTCGCCCATGACGGCGAGACCGATGAGGCCAATATCACATTGCTTCGAGTTCACTTTGGGTATTGGTATCTAGCACGCATGGCTCATCC
>JALZAX010000431.1 GCA_030948055.1 Verrucomicrobiota bacterium
AAATAAAATCGGCCTGGCCGTGCGCGGTCTTTATGGCGAGGGCACGGAAGCGATGGGGAATCTTTTCCAGATTTCGAATCAACACACGCTAGGCGACAAAGAAGAAGAGATCATCGCGCGCTTGAGCAAAGTGATCGAGACGATCATCGAAAAAGAACACGACGCGCGACAGGTTCTCATTCAGAAAAAACCGAACACGCTCTGGGATCAGATCGGCCGCGCATACGGTGTGCTTACATATGCGCATGCCATGACTTCGAAAGAAGCGCTCAATCTTTTATCGATCATCAAACTCGGCGTCGATCTCGGCGCCTTTCCGGAAGATCGACGCTTGCCCATCGATGAACTCTTCATCGACACGCAGCCGGCGCATTTGCAAAAGAGCTCACAACAGAAGCTGAACGCGGAAGAGCGCGACGAATTGCGCGCCGAAATTATCCGCGAGCGTTTGCGGGTCTTTCCTAAGCCTGATATTAGTAAAGTGGCGCGGGAGTCGGGCGACGATGCGACTTCGGAGCCAACCAACCAATGAACAATTTCACACCGCGAGCCCAGCAAGTCCTGGCACTCGCTCGGAAAGAAGCTGACCGCTTCAATCATAATTACGTCGGGACCGAGCATCTTCTGCTCGGCCTGATCAAGCTAGGGCAGGGCGTGGCTGTTAACGTCCTGCAAAAAATGGGAATGGATCTCGAGACCGTGCGGATGGAAGTCGAGAAGCAAGTCGGCTCCGGTCCGGAAACGAAAATGGTCGGGAACATTCCTTACACGCCGCGCGTGAAGAAGGTGCTGGCGCTCGCCGGCAAGGAAGCGAAGGCGCTCAATCATTCTTACGTCGGCACCGAACACATCTTGCTCGGCTTGCTGCGCGAAGGAGAAGGCGTCGCTGCTCGCGTGCTCAAGAGTCTCGAGGTGGATATCGAACGCACGCGTAACGAGATCCTGAAAGAGCTCGATCCAAATTTTACGCCGCCGGAATCTGAAGAGAATGGCGGCGATGCGCCGACCGGTGGAAAGAAGGATGTAAAGACTCCCGCGCTGCGCGCGTTCGGTCGCGACCTGACCGAGTTGGCGAAGAAAAACGAGCTCGATCCGGTTATCGGCCGTCACAACGAAATCGAGCGCGTCATTCAAGTGCTCTGCCGGCGGACGAAAAATAATCCGGTGTTATTAGGCGAAGCGGGCGTCGGTAAGACTGCGATCGCGGAAGGCTTGGCGCAGGAAATTGCCAACGGCAATGTGCCGGAATTGTTGCGCGACAAAAAAGTCATCACGCTCGACCTCGCACTGATGGTCGCGGGAACGAAATATCGCGGTCAGTTCGAAGAGCGGATCAAAGCGGTCATGGACGAAATTCGCCGCTCGAAGAACGTCATTCTTTTTATCGACGAATTGCACACCATCGTCGGCGCGGGTTCGGCCGAGGGCGCGATGGACGCTTCCAACATCATCAAGCCGGCGCTGAGTCGCGGCGAATTGCAATGCGTTGGCGCCACGACGTTGAACGAGTATCGCAAGTACATCGAGAAAGACGCCGCGCTCGAGCGTCGTTTTCAAACCGTGAAGGTTGAGGCTCCCACCGTTGAAGAAGCCATTCTAATTTTGAAAGGTTTGCGCCCGAAATACGAAGCCCACCACAAAGCGAAATTGACCGATGAGTCACTCGAACTCGCGGTGAAACTTTCCGAGCGTTACATCACAGGCCGTTTTCTGCCTGATAAAGCCATCGATGTCATGGACGAAGCCGGCGCGCGCGCCCGCATCAATGCCATGACGCGTCCGCCGGACGTGAAAGAGATCGAAAAAGATATCGAAGAAATTCACGTCGAGAAAGAAGCGGCGATTAAAGCGCAGGATTTCGAAAAAGCCGCTGCGCTGCGCGACAAGGAAAAACAAACCAAGGACAAACTCGAATCCATTCTCACCAAGTGGCGCGAAGAACGTGAAGAGAAGGAAGTCCTCGTCACGGCAGACGACATGATGAACATCATCTCGAAGGTCACCGGCGTTCCGATGCAGCGCATGGAACAGAAGGAGACCGAAAAGCTTCTCCAGATGGAGAACGAGCTGAAGGGCAAAGTGATCGGTCAGGACGAAGCGGTCGTCGCAATTTCGAAAGCGCTCCGCCGCAGCCGTGCCGATCTGAAAGATCCGCGCCGTCCGATTGGTTCGTTTATTTTCCTCGGCCCGACCGGCGTTGGAAAAACCTTTCTCGCGCAGACCCTCGCCGAATTCATGTTCGGCGATCGCGACGCGCTCATCCAAATCGACATGTCGGAGTACA
>JALZAX010000092.1 GCA_030948055.1 Verrucomicrobiota bacterium
GCGCTTGGTCGTGCGCACGATGCCGACGTAGTCCCACATCAGTCGACGGATTTCCCCCCAATTGTGATAGATCACGACAAGTTCGTCGACGTCCTGCGCGCTGCCGGATTGCCATTCGGGCAATGAAATCTGGCGCGCCGGATGGGCCGGCGGTTGTTCACGCGACATCGTTTCATAAGCGCGATGCGCTACGACCAGACCTTCGAGCAGCGAATTACTCGCCAATCGATTCGCGCCATGCAGGCCGGTGCAAGCGACTTCGCCGATGGCGTACAAACCGGGCAACGTCGTCGCACCATTCACGTCGGTCTTGACTCCACCGCATTGGTAATGCGCCGCGGGCACGACGGGGATAGGCTGCTTCGTCATGTCGATCCCGAAACGCAAACACGTTTCGTAGATGTGCGGAAAACGTTCGCGTAAAAATTCCGGCGGCTTGTGCGTGATGTCGAGATAAACGCACGGCGCGCCGGATTTCTTGATCTCAGAATCAATCGCACGCGCAACGATGTCGCGCGGCGCCAGCGAAGCCCCCGGATGATAGCGCTGCATGAAATCTTCGCCGCGGCTGTTGCGCAAAATTCCGCCTTCGCCGCGCACCGCCTCGGAAATCAAAAACGATTTCGCCTCCGCGTGAAACAAACAGGTCGGATGAAATTGAATGAATTCCATGTTCGCGATCGTTGCCCCCGCGCGCCATGCCATCGCCACGCCGTCGCCCGTCGCCACATCGGGATTCGTTGTATAGAGATAAACTTTCCCGCAACCGCCGGTCGCGAGCACGAGCCGGTCGGTCCGAATCGTCTCCACTTCGGTCGTTTTCTCATCCAACACGTAAACTCCGAGACAACGATCTTCCGTCGCAAAACCGATTTTGCCCGCCGTGATCAAATCCACCGCAGTATGATTTTCCAGAAGCTCGACTCGCGGCGCGCGACCAAGTTCGCGCAGCAAAGTCTTTTCAATTTCCGAACCGGTGATGTCGTGCACGTGCAGCACGCGGCGCTTTGAATGCCCGCCTTCGCGGCCGAGATCGAGCTCACGATGACCTTCCACTTCGCGCTCGTCGAAATGCAAACCGAACTCGATCAGTTCATTGATTCGTGCCGGGCCTTCCGTGATGATCGTGCGCGCCGCCGCTTCGTCGCAGAGTCCCGCGCCCGCTGCCAGCGTGTCGCGCAGATGCAGCTCGAAAGAATCTTCGCTGCTCGTCACGCATGCGATTCCGCCCTGCGCCCACGCCGTGTTCGAGTCGGCTCCCTTTCGTTTCGTAATCACCGCGACCGAGCCGTGCTTCGCCGCCTTCAAAGCAAACGTCAGCCCCGCAATGCCGCTGCCAATGACGACGAAATCGTATTCTTTCACAGCAAGCGAATGTTATCGATCAGTCGCGTCTTGCCGGAAAAAACCGCCACCGCCAGTAGCGTATTTACCGAAAGTCTCTCAACCGGGCGCAGTGTTTCCGCATTCACGGCCTCGACATAATCGACCCGTGCCAATGGCGCCGCTTCGATTTCCTCGCGCACTTGCCTAACGACTGCTGCGGCGTCCTCTTCGCCCAGCTGAAACTTCGCGCGTCCCATTAGCAGCGCCATCCGCGCAATCGGCGCCTGCTTCCTTTCCTCTTCGTTCAAATATTGATTGCGCGAGCTGCACGCCAACCCGTCTGCCTCGCGCACCGTCGGCACACCGATGATCTCGATTGGAAAATTCAAGTCGCGCACCAGGCGGCGAATGATCGCGAGCTGTTGAAAATCTTTTTCACCAAAGATTGCCGCATCTGGCGCGAGCAGATTGAAAAGCTTCGCCACCACTGTGCAGACGCCACTGAAATGCCCCGGACGCGACTTGCCTTCCAGTGTCTGCGAAAGCGCCATCTCTTCGACCACCACGGATCGATCGGGAAAGTACATCTCGTTAGGCGCGGGACGAAAAAGCAGATCAATGCCCGCTTCCTCGCACAACTTCTCGTCCGCTTCCATCGGCCGCGGATACCGTTCGTAATCCGCACCGGGCTCAAATTGCAGCTGGTTCACGAAGATGCTCACCGCCACTTCGCCATCCGTGCCGGCTGCTTCGCGCGCCACGCGCATCAATTCCATATGCCCACGATGCAATCCTCCCATCGTCGGGACGAGCACGCGTCGCTTCGCATTTTGCCTGACCAGTCCTTGCGTTTCCTCGAGTGTTTCGACGATCTTCATTCCAGCCAAATGGCTTGCCGCGCGAAGCGAAATTTCGCTGCGCCCAAATTTTCCCAACCCGCGCTTCGCGCCAGCTCGCGTAGTTCTGCGAAGGAAAAGGCGCGCGCTGCGGAGACCCGTCCGTCATTTTTCGTCATGGCGTCATTGAAAATCAGTGTCGTCAGCAAATAAACACCCAGTGTGCACTCCAGTCCGCGCCGCAGATCCGAAACAAGCACATAACGCCGCGACAATTCACGACCACGCCGCAGCAATTTCACTGCGTCCTCCGAACTGAAATGGTGCAAGGCGAGCGAGCAGATCACGATGTCGAAAGGTTCTGCGCTTTGATAGTTGAGAACATCGGAAGTGCGAAACGCAATTTCCGGATAATCGGCCGACCAACTCCGCGCGATCTCGATCGTCGTCGGCTGAAAATCAATTGCCGTCACTTCGGCCTTCGCTCCGATCGCGCGCGCATGATCGATAATCAGGCGCGGAATATCGCCGGCGCCGGTTGCAAGATCGAGCACGCGCAATTGCTGGCCGCCTTTAATCCAGCGGCGCATGAAATGCCTAACGAGTCGATAACTTCCGAAATAGCGATTCAACCCGCGCAAACTGCGCAGCGCGTTTTCTAATTCCTGCGCACTCGCTTCCGGCCGATCCATCCATTCCGGCTCCGCTGCCTCGAACTGCCGCGCGCTCATGCGGCAAATTTATTGCGCGAGAAACTTCTGCCAGGACTCCGGCAACGGCGCCGATTCCACATCACTCGCGATCCGGCCTTCGAACTCGGGAACAAACGAAGTGCTCGTTCCGTAAACCATGATCAAATCTTCCGAGCCCTCGACGCGAATGGCATGCGCGACGCCTGGCGGAATGATGACCGCGACGTTGTTCGCGCTGCGATGATTATCGCCGTCGATCAAGAGCCGCATCGTGCGCGGCGACATCCCGGCGCGCAGATCGCGCAGAATCATCTCGGCAATCCCCTGCACAAAAAACATCATGTCCCATTGCTCATCGTCGTAGCGGCGCAGCGAAAAATTTGCCGGCTCCTTCACGAACAATTTCTGAAACCAATCTTCCGGCTTGGTCTCGTTAGGCACAAATGGCGGATGGATGTGAAAACCCTTCGCCGTCTGGGCAAACATTCGCGCCGCCGCCCATTGCTTCGGCCAGAAGCCGATCTTCTTCACGACGCCTTCGTCGCGACGGGCAAATTCACCAAACGAACCACGATGCCGTTGCGGATAAATCGCGCGCGGGAAAATTTCTACGCCCGGAATCCAAACATCACTCATCCCCTTCGCGTTGCGATCGAGTTTGCCGGCTTCGATTCCAATTTCAGAAACCTGCTCCTTTAGATCAGCCTTCGCGTAATCGCGCGTCGTTAGCGCAGCGCGACCTTCCGCAGAGAGTCCGTGCCACAAGTCGCCCATAACTATTTGCCTAACGAGAAGTCGGCCGCGGCGCGAGAAAGATTCGGATTGTAATAGGGATCGCGCGCAATCACATCCGCCCAGCGTTGGCGGATCGTGTCGCTCTCCCGTGGCTCGGCGCTGCGATGACGCGTCGCCGATTCGTGATGAATCAACTTCGCGAAAGGCGTGTAGACGATGAGGTAACCGGCGCGACGCATTTTCAGGCAGAGATCAACATCGCTGAAGGTGACCGGCAATTGCGCTTCGTCAAAGCCGCCGACTTCATCGAAAACCTCGCGGCGCGTAAGCAGACACGCTCCGGTGACTGCGCTGTAGTTGCGCGTGATCTGCAATTGTCGGCAAACGCCGGGATCTTCCGCGCCGAAATTTTTGAAGGCATGTTCGGCGATTCCGCCCACACCCAAAACGACGCCGGCGTGTTGAATGGTCTCGTTAGGGTAAATTAAACGCGCGCCGACCGCGCCGATTTCCGGTCGTTGCACGTGCTCGACCATCGCGGTCAACCATTCGCTTTCGATAATTTCGACATCGTTGTTCAGGAAAAGCAGCCAGGGCGAATCAGTTTGTTCCACCGCGAGATTATTCATGGCCGAAAAATTGAAGGGACCTTCGTAACGCAAGACTCGATGCGGCGTCTGCGCGAAATATTCGCGCGCTTCTTCCGTCGCGCTGTCGTTGTCGACGATGACGATCTCGTATTCACCATAGCTCGTCTTCGCGGTGAGCGTTTCGATACAGCGCGACAAAAGCGGAATGCGGTCACGCGTCGCGATGATAATGGAAATTTTGCGCGCATGTTTTATCTCGCGCTTCACCCAGTAACAATGCGTCCGCCAATCGATCGCCACGTAGCCGGGTTCGCCGCGGCGCTGCAAATGTTCGTCGATCGCTTTTCGTCCCGCTTCCAGCGCTTCCGGTTTGCGGCGAATGTTGTCGGCGGTGGATGTCGCCGTGCGCCGCCAATGATAAAGCACGCGCGGGATGTGATGGATGCGCTGCGTCTTTTCGACGATGCGCAAAAACAGATCGTAATCCTGCGAGCCATCGAACTCCGATCGAAAACCGCCGACTTGCTCGAGCAGCGCGCGGCGAACAATGGTGAAATGACAGATGTAATTGTAAGAGAGAAAAAGATCCGGCGACCAATCCGGTTTCAAGAACGGCGCATCCAGACCAGCATCGGTAATTTTGTCCTCGTCGGAGTAAATGAGATCGGCGTCGCGATGCGTTTGCAGTAATTCGACCGCACGAAAGAGCGCATCGGGCTCGAGCGTATCGTCGTGATCGAGAATCCCGATGAATTCGCCGGTCGCGAGTTTCAATCCATCGTTCGAGGCCGCGGAAATGCCGCCGCTGCTCTCGCGTCTTAGAACCCTGATGCGTGGATCACCGGTCGTTAGGCGATCGAACGCGGGCGATTTAGTGGAAGCGTCATCGATCAGAATCAGTTCCCAATTTTCGTAAACCTGCGCGCGCACTGATTCAATCGCTGCCTGTAACCACTCGTTAGGCGTGTTGAACGTCGGCGTGATGATCGAAATCAGCGGTGCATAGGAGAATTTGGCCGTGAGTTCCTCCGGTTTCGCGCGATGCCGCTCGAACCATTCCTGATATTCCGTCGCCGGCGAGAAATCGCGCTTCAAACTCTTCCCACGCCGCTTTTGCACTTCGCGAATCAACTTCTTCGGCAGCAAATATGGCGCGAGAAGCACCTGCCCCACTTTGCGCTCCGGCGATTTTCGCAGCGCCTGCTTCTCTTCCTTCAAAATCTTCAACTGCTTCTTCGCCTCCTTCAGCTTAACGATTTTGTCCTCCAGCTTGGCGATGTGACGATCGGCGCCTTCCAGTTCCGACATGCGCGTGCGGAGGGTACGCTCAAGGCCACGCAGGCGCTCATTCAGCCGCGCGATCTGTGCCTCGCTAGATTCGGAGTCTTGCAATACCGCGACATTATATTGATTAGTCGCGACGCGGCATGCTCGATTTCTGCGTCTATCTTTTGTATCGCGCCGCGCTAGCAGTCGTTAGCGCGATTCCGTTGCGCGCGCTCAATGGCGTCGGCGAAACGCTCGGTCTGTTGCATTGGTTCTTACTCGGAAAATATCGCCGACTCGCGCGACACAATCTCGAGATCGCTTTCGGTTCTGAAAAATCGGAAGCCGAATTGCGTCGACTGACGCGCAAACATTTTCAACGTCTCGGCGCGAACCTGCTTTGCAGCATGAAGGTTGGCGCCATGCCGTTGGAGAAAGTGGCGGAATGCGTGGCCATCGAAAACGGCGAGGTGATTCACACGGAATTGCGCGCTGGCAAACCGGTCGTGCTCGTCCTCAGCCATATGGGCAGCTGGGAAATCTTCCCACAGGTTTTCATGAAGCATTTCGGCTACGCACCGATTGGCACCGTTTACCAGTCGTTAGGCAATCGCCACATCGACGCGGATGTGCAACAGAAACGCGCACGGGCCGGCGTGAAATTGTTCGATCGCAAAGAAGGATTTCAAAAAACGATCGCCCATCTGCGCAGGGGTGGACTGGTCGGCATTCTTTCCGATCAACATGCCGGCGATCAAGGATTATGGACGCCATTCTTCGGCCGACTCGCCTCGACGACGCCGCTTGGCGGGTTGCTGGCGAAACGAACGAACGCCGCGGTCGTGGCCGCGGCCGTCTTGACCGACGGCCCGGGAAAATGGCGGATGGTTTTCACGCCGCGCTTCGACTCGTTAGGCGATTCCGTCGAATCGATCACATTCAAGGCGAATAATGTCATCGCCGATCAGATTCGCCGCGCGCCGGAAGATTGGTTCTGGGTGCACAACCGCTGGAAAACTCCGAAACCGAATTTCCTTCTTCGCGAGTATAAGCGAGGTGTGCACGTGCCTGACGACATCCCGCTGAAACCGTTCCGCATCTTGATCCGCGGCACGAACTGGTTAGGCGACAGTGTGATCAGCACTGCCGCCGTGCGGGCGATCAAACGCGGTCGTCCAGATGCGCACGTAACTGTTGCCACTCCGGCGAACCTCGCGCCCGTGTGGAAGTTGGTGTCGGAAGTTGATGACGTTGTTCCATTGCCTAACAAGTCGTTGTTCGTGGTTTCGGCCCTGCTAAAGAAACAGACGCCCTTTGATGTCGCGATTCTTTTTCCAAACTCACTCCGCTCCGCGCTGGAAGTCTGGCTAGCCGCAATTCCACGGCGCGTCGGTTATCGGGGCCACTCTCGTTCATGGTTCTTGAACCAAATTGTCCCCGAGCCGGACGCGCGCGGTCCGATCAAACACCAGGTCCATCGCTATCTTCATCTGGCGAAAGAAATTGGCGCGTCCGTCGAACCAGAACCAATTCGCGGTCTGTTGCGGCCTAACAAGTCGTCAAAAATCGGTTTGTGTCCCGGCGCGGAATACGGCCCAGCTAAACGCTGGTTGCCGGAGCGTTTTGCAGAAGTTGCGGCGGCGATCGATGGGCAGTGGATCCTGTTCGGTACCGATAAGGACGCCGAGATCGGAAAGACAATCGAGAACTCGTTAGGCGAAAAATGCGTCAATCGCATCGGCAAGACGACGCTTGAAGAATTGATAAGTGAACTGCGCGAATGCCGCCTTCTTCTCACCAACGACACCGGCACCATGCATCTCGCGACCTTGCTCGGCGTGCCGGTCGTCGCCGTGTTCGGTTCGACGGAAGATCGCCTGACCGGTCCGCTCGGTGCGGACAACGTGGTGATGCGCCATCATGTGGAATGCAGTCCGTGTTTCCTGCGCGAATGCCCAATCGATTTTCGCTGCATGAAATCGGTCACGTCCGAAGAAGTCGTCGCCGCGATCCGCGAGAAAATTTAGACAGGATTAACAGGATTGTTCAGGATTCCAGAAAAAGTGCCAAATCATAAACCTAATTTTGTAAATCCTGTTAATCCTGTCTCATGAACCCCGACGCGCCGCGCCAACGCACTGAAGTGCAGGTGATGTTTTTCGACACCGACTGCGCGGCGGTCGTGCACAACATCGCCTATCTGCGCTTCATCGAGACCAACCGTACTTTGCTCGCGGAAAAGCTCGGACTGCCGCTCGTGCAAATGGGCGAGGAGAAAAAATATCCCGTCGTAGTGCGGACGGAGATTGATTACCGCTGCGCGGCCAAACTCGGCGATCAACTCGTGGTCGATGGCTGGCTCGATCGGGTGGAGCGCGTGCGCTTTTGGTGCGCATTTCGCATCACGCGGTCCGGCGACGAATCCGTCATCGCCGAGTGTCGGCAGACGCTGGCGATCATTGAAATGCCGTCGGCGAAATTGTTGCGCCTGCCGGAAAGCTGGGACAAATATCGCGCGGCCTAACGAGTAGTTATGGCTGCGGCCACTCGCACTTATTCGCTGCACGATACGTTGATCGGGACGTCGGCTCTGCCGCCGCCGCCCACGCGACACGCGCTCTTTGTTTTTCTCATCGCGCTCGCGGCCATTCTTAATTTCGGAACGGCGGGCTGGAGCGACATTCACGATGGCAGCGAAGGAATCTTCGCCAGCGGCGCGCGTCAGCTGGCGCAGGGAAACGGCGCAGAACTACAGCAACCGACGTTGCTGCATTGGCTGATCGTCGGTTCCTTCAAGATGTTTGGTGTGCGCGCGGCGGCGGCGCGATTTCCCATCGCGGCCGCGATGGTGTTTTCGATCGCGTTTACTTTTCTCATCGGCGAACACATCGCCGGCTATTGGCGCGGATTTGCGGCTGGGCTCATTCATCTCTGTTGTTTGGGAACGTTTGTCTGGGGACGAATCATTACGCCCGAACCTCTTTTCGCAGCCTTTCTCGGCGGCGCGATTTATTGCGCGGTTTGCGCGTATCAACGTCAGCGAACAAGGCGATGGTGGCTTTCGGGAGTTCTAGTCTTCATCGCGCTCTGCTGGATCAGCCGCGGTGCGATCGGTCTGATCTATCC
>JALZAX010000432.1 GCA_030948055.1 Verrucomicrobiota bacterium
CTTCCACTACACAGGCGCGCAATTGCGTTTGCACCTCTTGTGTCAGCGCTTCTTTCGCAGGCAGCTCGCGAACGCCATCGTCGCCCAGCGCCATCCGTCCGGTCGCCCACGCCTGCAACGCCGTCTTCATTGCGCGCGCCAAAGTTGCGCTGGCTTCGTGCTCGTTCTTCAAATGCGTTTCCATCAATTCGGCGGAAACGCGCGTTCCGCTGAGGGCGGCGAAATCCTGGCGAGCTTCCGCCAGTGGCGCACCATTCGTGGCGATTGCGCCATCGTATTCGATCCGCAAAAACAAATCGCTTTCCGGTTTTTCGCCGATCTCGGCAAATAACATCCGTGCCAGCAATGGCGCGCCAAAGATTTGCTCGAAAGCCGATTTTAACATTGGGCTTAACGAATAGTAGGCCAGCCGCCGGAGCGAAACGTCCGCAGCCGAGCGTGTGAATCCTTCCGTGCTCGCCAATTCGATCGCGGTCATCCGCAGGCGTTCGATGTCGCCGGGATGTCCAATCGCGCCCATCGCGATGCGATCATAAATCTCGAAAAGTTTCTGGCGCGTTCGTCCGACGGTGAGAAACAAAATGCCATCGCGAAAACTGAGCGCCACAATCGGACTGCCGGAAGCCAATTGCGTCTCGATGTAATCGCGGCGATTCGTGACCGCTTCGACCCAACGATACGGTTCTTCAATCATCGCGTGGCCACGCCGCGCTTGAATAACGCGGCGATTTGTTTGTCCGGCAGTGTGGCGATTCCGTCGCGCGAAACGACTTTCATCACCGGAAAAATCTTCGCATTTCGATCCACCCCGCCGGTTGCGGTATCGGATTCTGCCGCGGTATCGAGCGCGCGCAACGCCAGTGTGATTGCCTCGTCTTCGTTTAATTTTACCAGCGGTTTTTTGCCCCAACTGTTTTCGTAATACAGAACGCCGCGCACTGAGGGGGAACCCGAACCGGTCGCGGCGTAATCGGTCACTTCAAAGTTCGCGCCCATCGCGTCGTAAAAATAAAGGCGGGCCGCCGGCTCGGCGCCTGCGTCATACGTCGCAAAAATCGGCACGACCATGCCGACGCCCTGCATGACGAAGCCGAAATTGTCGCGCAGTAATTTCGAGAGCGCGCGCACTTTCCCGTCCACACTCATCTCCTGCAATTGTGTGCGGCGAAAGAATTGAAACGAATGCTCGAGCACACGCGCCATTTCCCACGCGGTCGCGGGCACGCCGGCAATGGCCATGATCGAATGCCGATCGATCTCCAGAACTTTATCGGCGCGGTCAAAGACGACGGTGTGCCCCGAAGTGGCGCGCCGATCACCTGCGACCAACACGCCGCCGGAAAATTTAAAAGCGAGAATCGTGGTCGATTGCGTCTGCGGAACGTCACTCGTTAGGCTGGTCGGCAGCAACGAATTTGCCACCGGAGATAGAAGACCTTTGCGGCGCAAGATCGCCGCAAAATCATCCGATGAATCCGCCACGATGGGCGATTCCATTATTCTCCGGTGCGCTGCCGATAGCGCTTCGACTGGTTCGGATCAACCTTGCGCATTTTCTTCAGAAGATCCTGCGTGTCGGGACGAGAAATATCCGGGGCTTTGGGACCGCCTCCATCCCCACCTTGTTTCGGACCCCACGGCACCGTCGGCTTCTCCAAGCGCTCTGGCATATAAAAAAGCTCAAACAATTTCCGCAAAACGCAACTGAAGCTCGCTTGCCTCGCTCCACGCTCAATGCCAACATCCCCGCAATGAAGTCGCTCGCGTTTGCCCTCTTTTTTTTAATTGCGATTGCCGCATCGGTTACGCCGGGTTGGGCGCAGACACTTGCGCCGGCGGCCAGCGACAAAACGAGCGCGCAACTGGAAGCGCTCACCAAAAAAATCGACGAACAAAACACGAAAATCGATGCGCTTTCGGAGCAGATTCTGAAATTGGAACAACAACTTTCCTCCGTTCGTCCCGGCGTCATGATCGGCGAGGCAACGCCACCGCCGAGCAGCAACATGTCGACTGCGCCGGCCGCCACACCGGCGACGCAAAATGGTAATGCTCATGTCGTGACGCGCGGCGAAACGCTCACCGCTATTGCGAAGGCGAACCGCGTTAGCGTGCAGGATTTGCAGAAGTACAATCACATCGAAAACGATCGCGCGCTGCAAATCGGCCAAACGATCATGATTCCGCCGTCGGCTACGAGTTCTCCTTCCGCTTCGCCTAACGAGTGATGGCTGCGTCCGCCGAACAGCAGTGGTT
>JALZAX010000093.1 GCA_030948055.1 Verrucomicrobiota bacterium
CGGTGGTGTGCGGCAACTCGCGCGCGAGTCGAACGGTTTCGTCGGCACTCGCGTCATCCACGACAATCACTTCGTCGACCACGCCCTGCGCCATCACTTCGTCGTAGGTTTGACGAAGCGTCCGGGCCGCGTTGTAGGCCGGCATGACGACGACAATTTTTTTGTCGCGGTACACTCGTTAGGCCAATTCTGTGCCGGTTAAGCGCGAGAAAGCTTCGCGATATTTGGCGGAAGTTTTCGCGATCACTTCCGTGGGCAGGGAAGGGGCCGGCGGTGTTTTATTCCAATCGAGCGTCTCGAGATAATCGCGCACAAATTGTTTGTCATAGCTCGGGGGACTTTGCCCGACCGCGTAACGATCAGCCGGCCAGAAGCGCGAGGAATCTGGCGTAAGACATTCATCAATCAGAAGAAGTTCGCCGTCGAGCATGCCGAATTCGAATTTCGTATCAGCAACGATAATGCCGCGACTAGCGGCGTGCTCTCGGCCGGAGGCGTAGATTTGCAAACTCAAGTCGCGCGCCTTCCGCGCGGTTTCTTCACCGAGCAGGCGACAGCATTCGTTCCAATCAATGTTCAAATCATGTCCCGCCTCGCTTTTGGTTGAAGGGGTTAAGATCGGCTCGGGTAATTGCGCGGCCTGCTCCAAACCCGGCGGGAGTTTGTGTCCGCAAACCGCGCCGGTCGCCTGATAATCTTTCCAAGCCGATCCGGCCAGATAACCGCGCACCACGCATTCAACCGGTAGCGGCTGCGTTTTTTTCACGATCATCGACCGTCGCGAGAGCTGATCGCGAAACGGCAACAACTCGTTAGGCAACTCGAATTGCAGCGCGATCATGTGATTCGGAACGAAAGTGAAGCGTTGAAACCAAAAGGCCGAAAGCTGATTAAGCACCGCGCCTTTATCGGGAATCGGATCGGGCAGGATGCAATCGAAGGCGGAAAGGCGATCTGTCGCGACGAAGAGCAGATTGTCGCCGAGATCGAAGACCTCGCGCACTTTTCCGCTGCGCAGTTTTGGCACGGGCAGATCTAGCGAAGTAAGCGGAGCGGCTTGCACAGATGAGGGGTGAATGCTGATAAGTGACTGTGGCCGGTCTCGTCGTCAAACCTCGCGCGCGCATTCTGCACGGACACGATTGGGTTTTTTCCGGCGAAGTGTTGAAGGTTTTCGGGAAGCCGGCGGACGGCGATATCATTTCGCTGAAAGACGGGCGCGATCACCCGATTGGAAGCGCGATCTACAACAGCAAGTCGCAAATCGTCGCGCGGCGTTTTTCGCGACGGAAGCAGGATCTCGATCTCGACTTTTTCCGGCGGCGAATTGCGCAGGCGATTGAGTATCGCGCGCGCCGCGAGGTGGATCCGCGATTGTGTCGGCTAATTTGGAGCGAGAGCGACGGGTTGCCCGGTGTGATCGTCGATCGATATGGCGACACGCTTGTCCTGCAAACGCTTACCCTGGCGATGGATCAGCGGAAGGAGTTGATCGTCGAGGCGCTGAAGGGGATCGCGCCTTCTCTCATGGAACGCAACGACGCACCCGTGCGTCGGGCAGAAGGAATGGATTTGCACACCGGCGTTTTGTTCGGCGATTCGCCTAACGAGACAGAATTCGAAATCGCTGGCGTGCGTTTTGCGGTCAACTTGCTGCACGCGCAAAAAACCGGCTTCTATCTCGATCAACTGCCGCATTACCGCGCGGTCGCCGATTTCGCGAAAGATCGGCGCGTGCTCGATTGCTTCACCAGCCAGGGCGGATTTGCCCTAACGAGTGCAAAAGCCGGCGCAGCGGAAGTGACCGGTGTGGAAGAAAGCGCAGAGAGCCTGGCAGCGGCGCGGGCCAATGCGAAACGAAACAATCTGCGCGCAAATTGGATCGAGCAGGATGTTTTTTCCTTTTTGCGCGCTGCGGAAAAAAGGGAAGCGCAATACGATCTGATCATTCTCGATCCGCCGTCGTTCACAAAAACAAAAGGCAATTTGCACAGCGCTATGCGCGGTTATCGCGAGCTGCACGTCCGCGCGTTTAAGCTGCTTTCGAAAGACGGATTGCTCGCTACCTTCTCCTGTTCGCATCACGTTTCCGATTCCGTCTTCAACGAAATGATTTCCGACGCCCTGGTCGACGCGCGTCGTTCCGCGCGCCGCCTGCGGCGTTTCGAACAGGCCATCGATCATCCGGTTTTACCGACGTTGCCGGAAACGGAATACTTCAAAGGCGCGCTCCTCGAAATGATGCCGGGCCGCTAGTTCTCCGGCGATTCCTCTTTTTTCTCCGAAGCATCTTTTTTCACTTCGTCGGCCGCGCTTTCTTCGGTGCTCCACGGCCCGTCTTGATCGACAAACCAGCGTTTTGCGATCGCACGTTTTCCGATCTCAGTTTTCGGCGCACGCTTCTTCAGGATGAGAAAGCAATTATCCGCCATCTTCTGATCTCGGTCCTGCGCCCAGCGTCCGGCGTAATTCAAAACATCGGCGAGCTCATCGGTATTATCGGGCAAGAACGCGGCCGCGCGCATGGCCAGCGCCGCCGCGATGACGCGATAGTGAAAACGAATATCCGGTCGAATTTTCTGACTCGTTAGGCGCGCCTTTTCCTGCGGTGTTGGTTTCAACCAAAGTGGCAACTGCTTTTTGTGATCGCCAGAATCATCATAGGAAGTTTTGATCCATAATCCGGCGAGACGTTCTTTAGACAGATCCTCCTCCGGATAATTTCCTTCCGAAAGAAAACTGTCCGGCGCACCCTCCGTTCCCATCAATTCCATGCCTTGATAGCGCGCAATCCAGGCGGCGGCAAAAAATGCGCGCGCGCGCTTCTCTTTCGATAACGAAGAGGATGCGGCATCCTTCAATGCCCGCACGTAAGTCTCGAGTGTCTTGGCGTATTCGGGCGGTAAATAGGGCGATGCTTCCTCGTAACGATCTTCCCTAACGAGTCGTCGTCCGAGCAGGTAGCGTATTTTTTCGGAGTCGTTATTTGCATCGTCGGTTTTTGAAGCAACGGCCGGTTGCGCATCCACATATTTCTTGAGTTCGTCGGTCGTGAGGACCCGTTCGGCAATGTATGCGGCATCGCTCCACATTTTTGCTTTGGCAAATGCATCGAGCGCGCCGACAAATTCCGAACGCGCCAAACGCAAGCCGCCGAGGTCGCCGCTGGCTGATTCCTCAAAGCTCCAGTGCTCGCCACCGCCGACCGATTCATCGGAAAAATCGCGCGCGGGTTTCCATCCAGTGTACGCAGCGTGATCGCGCAACGTTTCCCACGCGCGCGCCATCGTCTTTGTCGCTTCCTCTAGTTTGCCCGCGCGTTTTTGCAGCTTCGATTTCAACCACAAAGCCGCTGGCGTTTCGCCATCACTTAATGCCAGCCAGCGCGCGGCCTGGTCGTATTTGCCGTCGTTGTACGCGATCCAGCCGAGATACTCCGCGTCCTCGATTTTTCCGAGTCGGGCTCCTTCCATTGTTTTCAACCAGCGCGCGGCGCGGTTCACCGCCGGCCGCCCAGTATCTTCCGCGATGAAGGGCTCGGAATTCGTCGCGAGAATATGCGTTGTCACCAGCCGACGCAGGAGCGGATCACGCGAGGCGGCGCTGAGTTCGCGCAAGACTTTTTCGTCATAAGCGTTCTTCTGGCCTGCGTCCCATTTCTGTTGCTCTTCGCTTTCGGGTCCATAGTTCAGCAGGCCGTCAGTCGGCTCGCGGTCTGGCACGAGCGCCTTCAACGACACGACCGCGCTTTCATCACCGAGCGCGAGTTGCGTGAGAAAAAGCGGTGCGGCTTTTTCGGGATGACCTTGTTTCCATTCGCTGCGCCCTTCCCAACCGTAGCTATCGGCCGCCATGCCTAACGAGTCGTTAAAACCTTCGCCGGCCAACTGCCGTGTGCGTTGAAACCAGTTTACCGCTTCCGGATCGCCATCTTTTAAGAGGCGTTTTCCAATCATGAACGCGGCCCAGACGCTGCGGTAATGTCGTTCTTCTGCCGGACGAGCGAGCAGTTGTTCCCAGATTTTGCGCGCTTCTTCCGTCGTCGAACCCGAAGCGCCGCGATGATAATCAGCAAACTCGGATTGAAACTCGGCCGGTAACGTCTTCTCGTGTGAATTTATCGCAGCGCGCGCGGCTTCGTGTTGCGCGGCCGCTTGTGCCGGATCGGGCGGTTTGATTTGGCCTTCACGCAAAGCCGTAGCGAAATCGTCGAGATCCGCCTTGGCGGTTCGTTCGATCAGTGGCTTTTCTCTTTCTTCGCGAGATGATTCCGCGAGGGACAAGAGGTGCGGATCGCCGACGAATTTTTCCGGTGGATGAAAGGCGCTGGAAAGTCGTTTCACTTCCAGTTCCCAATAAAATTCCGGCGATTCCCCGACGCGCCGGCCGCCTTCGTCGAGATACATGGTCGGCCCGTAAAAGCCGGTGGCGTAGCAAACCGGCGCGAGCGCGCAGAGAAAAAGAAAAAATTGCCTAACGAGCAGTCGCGAAGGAAAGCCGCGGCTTCGTGCTGCGATCATAGCGAAGCCAGCCAATACCACGCCGCTCACCGGGCGACAATCGCAAAGCGTTTTCCGGAGCGATGGCGAAGGTCGCGCGATGATCTTCGGCCCGCAAAGTGCGACCGGGAAGCGCGTCGGAAGAAACTAAAGTTGAGTCGTCCCACTCGACGGTGATTGCGCCGGCAAATTGTTCGTCGGCCTCGCCCTGATTTACGAGCACGAGGTCGATGGGATTTTCTCCTTCAGTCACGACCTCTAGTTTGTGTTTGGGCGGATGACCGTCCATTACCGCCGCCAGGGTGGGCCAACGCCAATTGCGCGCGTCGGTGTCGGTGGGTACCCGATACCAGATCAGATCGCGCAGAAGAGGAGAACGTTCCCGCCTCCATTGCGCGATCAACACTGCGATTTCATCCGGATTCGCGCCGAATTCTAAGACGCGGGTGCCACCGGGCCATGCTGATTGCACGCTATCCATTGCGACATTGAGCAATTTTCCATTCTCATCGTAACCGGCGAGGCAACGATAAGTGGGCAGCGCGACGCAGAACGGGCGACCCAGTCGGGCCGCTTTCGTCACCCACTTCCTGGCAATCTTCGGATCGCAAAGAACCGCGTTTTCATTTCCGCGAATCGTTGGTACCGAATGGACCTGCAAAACGTAATTATCGACCTCGCTTAGCGGTCTGACGAACTCCGGTTCGTCGAGCCATGCCGGCAGGGCCGTGATGCTAAATGAAGTGGGCCGCACGACTTCGCCTAACGAGTGCAAGAGCGAACGATAATCGGCCAGCTTCTTTTGCGCGCAGTCGAAATCGATTTGGAACTCGGAGATGCGCGCACCGTGTTCGTTTGCCTCTACCAGCACCGACTTCGCCGTTTCGAGGATGAAATGCGAAGTGGCAGCATCAGTTTCGAATCGTCCGTTGAATGGCGCGATCCGCAGTGCCAGAGCAATCGGCTTCTGCGAGTTCGCGACCACGTCCCAGTGAATCGAGCCCTTCGAAAAATGCGGCGTTGTTCCATCCCAAATGACCTCGCCGGCGAGGATGATGACGCCGTCGAGCCGTCGCTCCGCTTCGGAAAATGCTTTCTCAGTCGCGGGCGTCCATTCGCGTTGCCACAAATAACCGCGCTGCGGCATGGGGCCGGAAGAATACCGTTCGCAACCGCCGAAAAGGGCGCAGACCAGAAAAAGCAGAGGGCGAGCGGATTTCATTTCATTACAAAAATTCCCGGAAAGAGTTGGAATTCTGCAGAGGAAGAATTATATCCCTGCACAGACGCGCGCGAAATTACTGACGCGCTTTTTTGTAGGAAATCATGTCAGAACGAATCCGACCGATCGAACAGATGCTTGAATTAAACGACGACGACGCAGGTTCCACAGAGCATCTAGATTCGCAGGTCCAAAAAGCCCAGGAGCAACTGCTCCAGCTTAAGCGCCAGCAAGAGCAGATCGAGAAGCAGAAGCGCGAACTGGAAGAGCTCAGCCGGCGCCAGGAAGAACTCGAGCGCGGTCGCGCGGAAATGACCGATAAGCTGACCCGCTCGCTCGTGATTCTGGAACGTGAAGCCTATGATTCGCAAACGAAGCTGGAACAGATCCGCGCCACGCGTGAGAGTTTCGAGCAACACCTCGCGTTACTCGAATCGATCGATCCGAAAACATGGAACCCGTCCGATTTGCACAAGGAACTGAGCCGTTCCCTCAGCGCGGTGGATGATGCGCGCGCGGAATTTAGTCAGCAGCGCAGCCGTCTTTCCGCGACCAATCACGAAAATACCGAGGTCGCCCTGCCGGAAGCCGCGCCCGATGTCTCGTTAGGCAGCGGTCGTGGTTTCAGCTATTGGCTGCAGATGGGCTTTGCTTTTACCCTGCCGATAATCGTCTTCGGTTTCGTCGCGCTTTTCATTTTTCTCTGGCTCGCGCAACGCGGCCAATAGTTGCGCATGCGCCGCCGTTCGCCGAAACCCGGGACGCCGCTGGACGAAAAACAGAGCGAGCTTTCCCGGCGGGAAAGTGAAGTGCGCGAGAAAATGCTGAAGCTCGAGCAGATGATCGCGGACGCGCCGAAGGTGGCGGAGGAAGTCAGCCGCCGGCAGCGCGAGGAATTGGTGGCGCGCGCCAGCGAGGGCGGGGCGCGGCTCGATGTTTCGATGGCGCTGAGCGACAAACGTTATGCCGACGCCGTAAGATATAGCGGTCGTCGCACTTCTTTGCGCAAGGAGCGGCGCGAAGGTCGTCTCATTTTTCTGGTGCTGGTGATCGCGCTCGCTGCGGTGATCATCTGGCTGGTGACGCATTTGCCGTTTTAGCCGCATGGCTAATCCGGAAATCGATGTCACCTATGTGGCAAAATTGGCGCGACTAAGACTTTTCGAGGAAGAGACGCGTTTGTTTCAGGACCAACTCCGGCACATCCTCCAATACGCGGACAAATTGCGCGAAGTCGATGTCAGCGGAGTTGAGGCAACGGCGCATGCCGGGTCGGTGAGCAATGTTTTTCGTGAAGACGAAGCGCACCCGTGGTTTACTGCGGAAGACGCGCTGCGCAGTGCGCCACGTCACGCCAACGATCTCTTCATCGTTCCGAAAGTAGTGGAATGACGTTGCAGGATTTGCCGGCGCTGACGATGGCCGAGCTGCAGCCGCTTTTGCGTCGGCGCGAAGTTTCACCAGTCGAAGTTGTCGAAGCGTTGCACGCGCGCATTAATGATTTCGATTCGGAAATTGGCGCCTACCTCTCGTTAGACTTCGAGGGCGCGTTACAAGCGGCGAAAACCGCGGACGTGAATTTGCCACTCGGCGGAATTCCAATCGCCATCAAGGACAACATCAATGTCCTCGACCAACCATGCACCTGCGCCTCGCGTCTGCTGCGGAATTATCGCGCGAGCTACGACGCAACAGTCGTTAGGCGATTAAAAACGGCGGGCGCGATTCCGTTCGGCAAAACGAATCTCGATGAGTTTGCCATGGGCTCATCAACAGAAAATTCGAGCGTACGGACAACGATGAATCCGTGGGACAGGCAACGTGTCGCCGGCGGATCCAGCGGAGGTTCAGCCGCGGCGGTTGCGGCAGACATGGCCTTCGCCGCGCTCGGGAGCGACACTGGCGGATCGGTGCGGCAGCCCGCTTCACTTTGCGCTGTCGTCGGTTTGAAACCGACTTACGGACGCGTTTCGCGGTTCGGTCTGACCGCTTTCGCCTCGTCCTTCGATCAGGTCGGACCGTTGGCCAAAGACGTTCGCGACACGGCCTTGATCATGAATGCGATCGCTGGTCCCGATTCGCATGATTCGACCTGTCTGGAGATGGAAGTTCCGGACTTCTCCAGTGCGTTCGGTCACGACATTCGCGGCCTGCGCATCGGCGTAGTCAGGGAACATGATCTGGCCGGGCTCGATCCGCGCGTGAAGAAAATTGTCGGAGATGCAGTAGTGCATTTGCACTCGTTAGGCGCGGAGATCGTTGATGTCTCATTGCCTCTGACTGATTACGCGGTGGCGGTTTATTACATTCTCGCCACTGCGGAAGCTTCGGCCAATCTCGCCAGATACGATGGCGTGCGTTACGGCGAGCGCGCGGAAAATCCGCAGAACCTCCTCGATTTCTATGAGCGCACGCGCGCGGAAGGTTTCGGCGCGGAAGTGAAACGTCGAATCATTCTCGGCACTTACGTGCTCAGCGCCGGTTACTACGACGCCTATTATTCGCGTGCGCAAAAAATCCGGGAACTGCTGCGGCGCGATTTTGCGCGAGTTTTCGAGCAGGTCGATTTGATCGTCTCACCGACCTCGCCCATTCCGGCTTTTCACAAAGGCGAACGCGAAGCCGATCCGTTGCAGATGTATCTAGCGGATGTTTTCACCATTCCGGCGAATCTTGCGGGAATTCCCGGCCTCAGTGTTCCGTGCGGTTTTGCGCAATCGAAAGACGGCCACGATCTGCCCGTGGGCTTGCAGTTTTTAGGCAAAGCGTTCGACGAAACGC
>JALZAX010000433.1 GCA_030948055.1 Verrucomicrobiota bacterium
ACTGGTTTCACTTTTTCCAAGAGTGCGGCGAATTTTTTTTCGTCGAGCTTGCGGTAGAACTCGAGACACAAGAGGTAATCGGCAAAGGTGACCTGCTGATTCATTTGCAGGTTCTGCGCGAGCTCGTCCGCGCCTTGTAGATCGTTGCGCTGGACGGCGTCGGTCAAAAGCGCGCGCAACGAGCCCGCGCGATAACCAGGAACTTTGCTCAGCCGTTCGAGCGTTTCTCGCGCGCTGGAATTTTTTTCCGGATCGGGCGAGCGAATTTGCAGGATGGCGAAATTGAATTGGTAAAGATCATTGCCCGGCTCCTCTTCGACCGCGGCAGCGAAATGTTCTTCCACAGCCGCATCGTTACCTTCGGCGCGCGCCAGCCAGCCGGCCACCACGTGATAGGCCGCTTTCTCGCGATCCTCGGGATCAACTTTTTCGAGCGCGTGCCGCACGGTGTCGAGCTGGCTAAAACGCAGCGCGGCCGAAGCGAGATTCAGCTGCGCATCGAGATTGTGCGGAAAAATTCGCGCGATCTGCGCGCGCCAGGCGACGGTCTCCGGTTTGTTCTGTCGCTCGGTGGCGTCAGCTAAAATTTGGAAGGCCGCGACCGACTCAGGCTGAATGCTCAGCATTTCACGCGCAGCTTGCGTCGCTCCCTCCAGATCGTTTTTCTGCAACAATTCCGAGGCGCGGTGTTGCAAACGCGATTCGCGCCAGCTGCGATACGTGCGCGGTCCGTAATTCAGAAACAACAAACCGAACAGCAGTCCAAAAACCGCAGCGCCCAGATAAATCGCTTTGCGTCCCGTGAAAATGTGCGCGCGAGAACGATGATGGCGGCGTTTGCGCCGCACGCGTTTTACCTGATGCGCCATGGACGCGGTTTCTATCCCTGCACCCGCACGTCTTGGCAACTGCTAGGCAACGGCCTCTTCTTCCGCTGACCTCAGGACCGGAACGTCTTCGATTTGTTCTTCGACACGCTCGCGTAAACGCCGACCCCACACGTAACGCGCCAGCAAAACCTTGATCGTCGCCGTTAAAGGCACGGCGAGAATCGGTCCGAGTAGACCGCCGATGAGCAGTCCCCAAACAAAAATCGAGACGATAACCGTCATTGGGTGAAGGCCGACGGAATCGCCGACAATTTTTGGCGCGATGAAAATTGCTTCGAGATTCTGCACGCCAAAGAAAACGACCGTGACCAAGAGTGGGTGCGTCCAATCGCCCCATTGTGCGGTAGCGATGAGGACGGCGGGCACCCAGCAAACCACGATGCCGATGTAAGGGATCATGGTTAGGAATACTACGAGTACACCGATGAGCGGCGCGAAATTCAGGCCTAACAAGAACAAGCTCGTGCCGATGAGAATACCGTCGATGAGACAGACGAGAAGTTGTCCGCGGAAGTAGGCGATGATGTAGTTATTGATCTGGCTCAAGACGATCGCGACTTCGTCTTTGAGCGGTGAATTGCGCAGCGGCAGATATTCTTTCCAGCGTCGCTCGATCGCGGGCCGCTCTTTGAGCAGAAAGAAAAGATAGATCGGCACCATAACCAGACTGAGTAGAAAACCGGTCACGCCAAGAAATCCACCGATGCTGGTCTTGAGAATGGCCCAGATTTTTTCGCTCAAAAGCGGGAGCTGCCGCTGCACATTGGGCAACTGCTGCTCGACCCAACTTTGAATGCGCTGCCGTTCCACCGAACTGATCCGCGGCGCCGCTGGGCCGATCGATTCGTTAGGCGCGGCCTCCGCGTTTTGATTCGGCTTTAGCTCCGGTGCGGGGCTTGCCGGTGCGCCGCTCGGAATCGGTGTAGGCGTAGCCAGGAGCCAATCGACAAAACTTTTCGAAGGCGAAGTTGCCTTGCCAGTGGTGGGATGGCCGAAGCTGTTGTTGTAGCGATAAATGAGATCGACCGCCTGATCGCGCGCGCGACTGGTGTAATTCGGCAACTCGCGCACCAGCGCGGCGCTTTGCAGCGAAATGGTCGGCACCAGCCAGGCGAGCAGCGCCGCGAACCCGAGAAAGGCGATGGCGAACAGAAGCATGATCGCTTTGGTGCGACTCATGCGCCGCTCGCTCAAATGCGTCACCAGCGGATCGAGCAGGTAGGCCAGGATAACTGCGATGGCGACGGGAATCAGGATCGGTTGCAGGAATCCCATCAAATGCCCGGCCACGTAAATGACCGAACCCACGATGACGATGAGCAAGACGATGCAAATGGCCGAGAGCGC
>JALZAX010000434.1 GCA_030948055.1 Verrucomicrobiota bacterium
AAACAATCTTGTAAAGTTCGCGAACGCGAGGACGCCTTCGCCGGCGGGCGAGACGCCCACCCTACCCGAGACAAGGCGATGAAATTTTCCGTTAATTGGCTGCGCGAATTCGTGGAGTTGCCGGCGAAGATCGAAGATCTCGCCGAATTGCTGACGTTCGCCGGCGTCGAGATTGAAGGCGTCGAAGAACGCGGTGGAAATTTCGAGAATGTCGTCATCGGTCAGATCAAGGAATCGGTGCAACATCCGAACGCCGATCGACTGAGTGTTACGCAAGTCGATGATGGCAGCGGGCAAATCCGGCAAATCGTTTGCGGCGCGAAGAATTACAAAGTCGGCGACAAGGTTCCGGTGGCTTTGCCCGGCGCCAATTTGCCCAACGGCCTCAAGATCAAAGTCAGCAACCTGCGCGGTGTCGAATCGCAAGGAATGCTCTGCAGTCCGAGCGAGCTAAAATTGTCAGCGGACAGCGACGGACTTCTGATTCTTTCGCCCGATGCAAAAGTCGGCGAACCATTTGGATCACTCGTTAGGCCGGATACTATTCTCGAGGTCGAGATCACGCCGAATCGCGGCGATCTACTCAGCCATTTTGGTTTGGCGCGTGAGATCGCGGCGCTCACGTGGAAGACAGTTAAGGCAGCCGCCGCGTCCAACGATTCGTTAGACCTGAATGGCGTGATCAAGATTTCTGCGCCGCGCGAATGCCCGTTCTATTCGCTCCGCCGCATCGAGAACGTCAAAGTCGGTCCAAGCCCGGATTGGTTGCGCGCAAAATTGGAAGCGGCCGGCATGCGCGCGATCAACAACATCGTCGACATCTCGAATTTCGTGATGCTGGAAATGGGACAGCCGACACACGCATTCGATGCCGATAAATTGAGAGGCGCGGTCCAGGTGCGATTGGCGCGTGACGACGAAAAATTTCTTGCGCTCGACGGTAAGATTTATTCGTTAACAGCGCGCGATCTCGTTATCGCCGATCAGGAACGCGTCATCGGGATCGGCGGCGTGATGGGCGGCGAAGACACGGGTGTGAGCGAGACGACGCGCAACATCCTTTTGGAAGCCGCGTACTTTTTGCCCGCGAGCATCCGACGAACCGCGCGCAGTCCGAGTTTGCCGAGCGATGCCAGTTATCGTTTCGAGCGCGGCGTTGATCCCATGGGAATCATGGCCGCGTCGGAGCGAGCGACAAATCTCATGCAAGAAATCGCGGGCGGCTCGCCAGCGAAACATGCCGCTGCGACCGGCGAATTTCCCGCCGCCCCATCCGATGTTTCGCTGCGATATCAGCGGTCTAACGAATTGCTGGGAATCGAAATCGAACCGCCCGCCGTCGACAAGATTTTGCAGGGATTCGGTTTGGCGAAAAGCACTACGACAAAAGATGGAGCGACATGGAAGATTCCCAGTCATCGCACCGATCTTCGCCGGGAGGTGGACTTGATCGAGGAAGTCGTCCGCGCACACGGCGTCGATAAAGTGCCTGTGGCAGATCGCAGTCGCTTCACGCCTTTGAGCTACGCAGATCGTATAGCGGATTTTGAAAACGGCGTGCGGGAACGACTCGTTAGTCTGGGAATTTTCGAAGCGCGCACGTCCTCGCTCGTGTCGCGGAGTGTCATGCCCGCGGAAAAGGCGATCGAATTGCGCAATCCGCTCAGTGAAGATCACGTGGCCCTGCGAACGAGCGTGGTGCGTGGGTTACTCGATGTGCTCGCGCGAAATCTCAACGCTGGCGCCGCCAGCGTGCGCTTGTTTGAACTCGGAAATATTTTCACTCAGCCAAAGGCCGAGGAGAAACGCGCCCTCGGTTTTGTCTTTGCCGGCGCTTCGTCGAGTGATCCGCATTGGCGCGGCAACGCCAGGCGTCAGCTCGACTTCTTCGATTTGAAAGGGGCCATCGAGTCGCTGCGCATTCCGCAGCTGAGTTTTCGTCGCACGGAAAATTCGGGCTTGGCCGTTGCCGCAGAAATCCTCAGCGGGGAAAATGTGATTGGGCTTGCGGGGCAATTATCAACTGCACGCGCGTCCGAGTTCAGCGCCACCACTTCGGTCTTCGTCGCGCAGATGCTTTTGGATTCCTTGCTCTCGTTAGGCAACGACGACAAAAACTTCGTGGAAATAGAACGCTTCCCCTCGGTGACCCGCGACATCGCGATGCTTATTCCCGAGAAACTTTCGCACGACGCGATCATGCGGACGATTTTCGCGGCGAACGAGT
>JALZAX010000435.1 GCA_030948055.1 Verrucomicrobiota bacterium
GCGCTGCGCCAGGCCATCATCGCTGACGGCTGCATTATTTCCGACGCACACATCGAGCGATCGGTCATCGGCGTACGCAGCGTGATTCAGCCAGGCGCGACCATCCGCAATAGCGTCGTCATGGGTGCCGATTATTACGAAACAGATCCGAGCACGGTGCCGCGCGGAGTTCCGGCCATGGGCGTCGGGCGAAATTGCGTGATCGATCGCGCGATCATCGACAAAAATGCGCGCATCGCCGACGGCGTGGTGATTACGCCGGAAGGAAAACCGGGCGATCTCGACGCGGTTAATTATTTTATCCGCGACGGAATTGTCGTGGTGCCGAAGAACGCGATTATTCCGGCAGGCTTTTGGATCTAGCGGCGACTGCCGCCCTGCTCCATCTGCTCGGCCATGGCACCGAACTGGCCCGAGTTTTCCCACTTCTCCTGCTTGTTCCAAGGGAGAGTTGATTCGCGCCCGGTGCCACTGGAGACGAGTTCAGGCTCTTGTTTCGTCGCGCACGAAGCAAGAGTGAGGACGGCGCTGCCCAGCAGAAGGACTTTGGTGGCTCTACTCGCGGCGGAGTTACGAATTGTTTCCAGCATATATTACGATATCCCCGGGCTGGACTTGCACGCCCCGCGCCAAAGAATTCGTAACTATATCGCCGATAGCAGTGGCCGGTTCAACCGAGGAGACGCGAATTCTCCCGATCAAATTTCCGCCGCGCAGAACAATCATCTCGCTGTTTGTTTCGATGCCCTGCCGTCCTCCCAAATTTAGCACGACAAAATTGTAGGCCTGATTCACCGCCAGGACTGTTCCGCGCAAACCGGGATTGCGCGGGGCGGCCGCACGGGGTTTCGGAGCTTGTCCCATACTCGACCCTCGGTCGGCATTGCGAATTTTCTGCGCGAGCAATTGCTTCTCGCGCTCGGCGCTGTCGAGTTGCTTGCGCGTTTCTTCCAGTTGCGTTTGCAGATCCCCGGCTCCCGGCATCGGTAACGAATCGGGCATCAATTCTTTTCCGCCCGTTTCATCAAGGCGTCTGTGCAGGGCGGCGATCTCATCTTCTTTTTGCTTCAGATTATTTTGCAAGTCCGCACGCTCTTGTTGTGTCTTGACCAGATCGGCTTCGGCGCTGGCCATCTTCGATTCGCTCTCCGCATTTTTCGACGCGGCCGCGGCCACACTTGCCTCGCGCGCTTGCAATTCCTTTTCCTTGGCCGCGCGCGCTTGCTCGAGCTGTGGCCGGTCCGTCGAATTCCTGTCCGCCAGGTCGCGCAAGTTCCGCGCTTTGCTCGTATTTAGAACGCCGAAGAGCGCGGAGAGTAGGAGGAAGACAACGGAAAGACTGATTAAGATTTTTCCCATGCGCCAGAAGACGCGTAGGTTTTAACTGCCGGAGCGAGGCAAATGCAATCTCGAAGAAAGCCTGCCGCGCTTTTTCTTTGGCGGTTGCGCAGGCCCCGCTCTCGTCCTATAGGGACGGGCCATGGGTCAGCAACATCGTAAAATCGTCAAACGGCGCCGCCGCGCTGCATATCTCGAGCGCAAAAAAGTGAAGACGAAAAAAATTACAGCCCCGCGCAAAGAGCCCGTCGCCAAACCCAAAGGCAAAAAACAAACTGCGGCCGCCTCCGCGGAAACTGCGGCGAAGTCGTAACAGTCCCCACTGTTTTTCCAGGTGCTCGGTGCAACCGGAATACCTGATCGTCGATGGTCACAGCGTCATTTTCGCGTGGCCGGAATTGCGCTCCCTGCACGCTCGGCGCACATCTTCCGCGCGCGAAGCACTCGTTAGGCGATTGCGCGATTATCAGGATTGGACCGGGATAAATGTCGTGGTCGTTTTTGATGGGAAAGGCACCGCGCCTAACGAGTCATCGGAACCGGGTGGCATCCAGGTTTTTTATTCCCGCGCGGGGCAAAGCGCGGATGCGATTATCGAACGTTTCGCCAGCAAGTATGGCGAGCTCTTCAGGCTACTCGTGGCCACAGATGATTATCTCGAACAGGAAACCGCCATGGCTTGCGGCGCGGAATGTATTTCCGCGGAAGGATTGCGCGCGTTGCTCGACTCCGCCAGAACTCGTTAGGCGAATCGCTTCTTGATTCAGGCCGCGCCTGCCAAAACCGGCTGTTGCTGCCGGTGTGTCATCGATTGCCGACGTGAGCGTTGCTGACAGGTCGCGAGCACGCGCGAGA
>JALZAX010000436.1 GCA_030948055.1 Verrucomicrobiota bacterium
GCGGATGTGTGGATGAAAATTTGCGAAGGCGTCGGGTTGCCGCTGCGTCGCGACGTTTCTATTTTCGGTCATCCCGATTGCAACAGTTGGGCCTCGCTTCTCATCGCGCGGCCGTCCGGAAAATTTTTCCCGCTCCTCCCCGACGACAAAAAATTCGACGACTTGTTAGGCGAAGTTCTGCGAAAAATAGGCGGACTCTCGCTCGTGAACGACGACGCCGGTACGCCGCCGTATCGATTGGCCGGCGTCTTATTTCAGCATCCGATTCTGGCAGCGAAATTGGTTTTCCGCATGGCGCGTTATCTTTCGTCGCGCGGCGCGCCGAAAGAAATTCTGCAATCCATTTTGCGCGGACAGGTGCACACACTCGGAGTCGGCATGCACAATTTCATGGACGCGAACACAGTCGCGCGCGCGGATGAAGATTCATGCATCAAGGCACGCCTCGACTCCTGCGTTTTCAAAGGCGCGGTCAAACGCAACGGCGAATGGCAGGCCGTGCCGATGTGTTCGATGAATCAGCAGACGTGGTCGGAAGTTTACGATTCGCGTTTGCAGGACCCGGAGCTTTTGAGAGAGCCGCAGGTTTTCTCGCGCTAGCTCCGCCCGTGGAGCCGACGGTCAGCATCATCATTCCAGCGTGGCGCGACGGTGCGAATGTTCGTCGAGCGCTCGAAGAGTTGGAACGGATCGATGCCCTCGCCGAAATCATCATCGTCGACGTGGCTGGTGAACCGGAGCTGGAATGTCCCGCGGGAGAAAATCGACTGAAACTCTTGCACTGCGCGACACCGAGCCGCGGCGGTCAGATGAATCTTGGAGCCGCGGCAGCGAGTTCGGAGGTTTTGGTTTTTCAACACGCGGATACGGAATTTCGTCGCGAACATTTTCGCGCGTTGGAAAACGCCATGCGCGATACGTCGATCGTGGGCGGCGCGTTCTATCGAAAATTTGATGAGCGTCATCCGAACCTGGTTTGGCTGGAAGGCTTCGCGCGATTTCTCACGCGCAGTGGTGGCACGCTCTTCGGCGATCAGACAGTATTCGTTAGGCGAAAGATTTTCCAGCGACTCGGCGGCTTCGCGCAAATTCCGCTGATGGAAGATGTAGAATTTTCGCGTCGGCTGCGCGCGGCGGGGCCGGTGACGATACTCGATCCCCCGGTGCGAACGTCCGCCCGCAAACACATTAACCGCGCCTGGCGCACGACAATCCAGAACGCACTTTTCCTTTTGCTTTTTAAACTCGGCGTTGCACCGCAACGGCTGCACGCCTGGTATTACGCGACCAGCGCGCCGCCGCAGCTCGAGCCCGCGCCGGCGGTGCAGCCAAAACAATGATCGCCTGTCAGGATGGCGCGGTTGTCCACTTCTGCGGCATCGATTTCCCAGAGTGAAAGTGCGCGGCCGGCTTCGCGCCAATTCATCTTCAACATCTGATTGAAGTCGCAATCGAAAACCTCGCCCGTCCAACTGACGTTGATCGTGTTGCGGCACATCAGACCTTGCACGGTCGCCGGATTAAAAGCGTCGTTCAGGAGCAGCATGTAATCAGCGAGCTTGTTGTTGTTCTTCAACCAGGAGGCGAAACGCGAGACCGGCAGATTCGTGATCGTGAAGAGCTTGTTGAAGACGATGCCGAAATGATCTTTCAGCTCGCGCTTGTAATCGGCTTCCAGTTCTTCCTGCGGTCCGGGCAGAAACGCGCCGTTCGGATTGTAAACCAGATGCAGCGGTAGCGCGGAATCGATGCCGTAGCCTAACGAGTTCAAGAGCTGAAGACCTTTGATGCTGCCATCGAAAACACCTTCGCCGCGTTGCGCGTTGACATTTTCCGGCGAGTAACAAGGCATCGATGCGATGATCTCAATTTGATTTTGCGCGAGGAATTGCGCGTAATCCTCGAAGCCCGGCTCGAGCAAAATCGTGAGATTGCAGCGATCGATGATGTGGCGCGGGGGCGTAAGCGCTTTCAGCCTGCACACGAAATACTTGAAATCGGGAATCATTTCCGGCGCGCCGCCGGTCAGATCAACGGTCGGAATGTCCGTCCCGGCCAGCCAGTCGACGATGCGATCGATTGTAGCGCGCGTCATGATTTCCTTGCGCTTCGGCCCGGCGTTCACGTGGCAATGCACGCAGGTCAGGTTGCAGAGCTTGCCGACATTGATCTGAAGAATCTCCGTCTTCG
>JALZAX010000094.1 GCA_030948055.1 Verrucomicrobiota bacterium
TCACTACTCGTTAGGCCGCAGTCTTTTCGATTGGCAGACCCGCTTCTTTCCAAGCCCGCAAGCCACCACGAATCGAGCGCACATTTTTGTAACCCATTTTTTGCAGGCTCTCGGTCACGAGCGCGGCGCGACTGCCGCCGCCGCAATAGCATACGATCGGCTGATCGAGCTCGGGAATTTCGTCTTCGATTTCGAGCTCAATGATGCCGCGGCTCAAATGTCTGGCACCTTTAATGTGTTCCTCGCGCCAATCGCTTTCTTCCCGTACGTCGATAACGATCGCGGCACCGCGATCGAGTTGTTCCCTGGTCTCGTTAGGCGAAATTTCGACGATGTGCTTCTTCGCTTCGGCGACCAGTTTTTGAAAGCGATTCAATTCCCCCATACTTCATTCATAGCGCAAGGCATGATAGGATCGTGCGTCCGATGAAAAGATTGCGGCGGCTCATGCTTTTGCCGCTTCGACGATTCCACGCATATACTTGAGACAAGCGAAGAACATGCGGCGTTACATCGAAATTTATTCCATCATGCTGCGCAACTCGCTCATTCGCGAGCTGAACTTCAAGGCCAATTTCGTTCTTTGGATGCTGGTCGAGGTCCTGTGGTTCTGCGGCCAGATCATATTTTTTGACATCATTTTCGGGCAGGTGAACCAAATCGTCGATTGGACGAAATGGGAAGTGGTGCTGCTCGTCGGGACACATCAAATCATCGCGCAATTGTTCCAGGCGTTTTTCTTCATGAATATTTCCAACATTCCCGAATTGGTCCGCACCGGCAAACTGGACCAGCTTCTCGTCCTGCCGGTCCACAGCCAGTTCGCGGTTTCCACGAAACAATTCGGCCTCGACAGCATCGTCAACGCAACCATAGGTGCGGTCGTTGTTATTTTTTCGCTGACGCAATTGCACATCGTTCCGTCGTTCGGGTTTGTTTTGCTCTACCTGATCGCGCTCGCTTTCGGGGTGGCGATTCATTACTCGATCATGCTCACGCTGGCCGCGATAAGTTTTTGGATCGTGCGGGCGCAGGGTCTGGTCTACGGCTACTTCAATTTCCTCCAGATCGCGCGCTATCCCGATGTGATTTTCCCGAAAATTTTCCGCTTCATTTTCGGCTGGATAATTCCCGTCATTATCGTCGCCAATATTCCAGCGCGATTACTGATCAAGCCACTCGATCATCCCGCAGCATTGGTTTTGCAATTAGTAGTCGCCGGCGCGGTCGCGCTTTTTCTCTCGGGAATTTTCTGGCAATTTGCGCTCCGGCGTTATTCCAGCGCCAGTTCATAAAGCCTTCGTCTCCAGCCGACTTCCGTCCCGTTTTTTGCGGGGAAATCTTCCCTCTTGCGCGACTAGGGTCTCTGCTCTTAAGTATGCCTCCGCTCGGCGCCCGGTATGGCGCCTTTCCCTCTAAATATGGCCAGTTCGAAGAAAAAGAAGACACCTGCCAAAGCGATCAAGAAGACCGCACCGAAGCGCTCTGCTGCGAAACCCGCTGCCAAGAAAAAGCCGGCGCCGGTAAAGAAAGCGCCCGCGAAAAAAAGCTCCCCTCCGAAAGCGGTGCGCGGCTCTAATGGCACGCGCGCGCGTAACGTTTCCACGACGCAGGCGATCCTCGGAGTCAACCATAAGGGCCGAAAACTCGATCCGTTCGTGCGGGGCCAGAAGGAAAAACTTTTGCAGTTGCGCGACGTCATGGTCGATTCCATGGCGGGCGTAGCCAAAGACAATCTTCGTTCGCGCGCGGAAGGCAGCGAAGCCTCGGCCTTCGGAATGCACCAGGCCGATGCGGGTAGCGACGCTTACGATCGCGACTTTGCCTTGAGTTTGCTTTCGCAGGAACAGGACGCGCTTTACGAAATCGATCAGGCTTTGAAACGCATCGATCTCGGCACCTACGGCACTTGCGAAATGTCGGGCAAACCAATTTCCCACGCGCGCCTCGAAGCGATTCCGTTTGCGCGTTTCACGGTCGAATGTCAGTCGCAGTTGGAGAAGCAGAATAAAGCTTCCCGCGTTCGCCAATCCGTCACTTCACTCTTCGGCCTGACCGATGACGAAGGTGGCGAGGGCGAAGAAGAAGAGAAGAAGGACGAAGAGAGCAACAAGGAATAGTCATGGCGCAGGAAATCATCACCTTGGAATGCACGGAAGCGAAGGCCGCCGGCATGCCCGCGTCGCGTTATATGAGCACGCGCAATAAGAAGAGCCCGCGCACCCCGAATCGTTTGGAGAAAAAGAAGTATAATCCGTTCATGAAGCGGCATACGCTTCATCGCGAGACTCGTTAGACCATCATGCAACCGAAAACCGCCAAACGCCGTTCTGCTTTCCGCCGCGCTAATCGCACCATGCCGCGGCGTCGTATCGACATCGCGACCGAAGCGATCGATTACAAGAATCCCGATCTGTTGAAGAAGTTTGTCACCGAAAGCGGAAAGATTTTGCCGCGTCGTGTCACCGGCATGCCGGCGCACATGCACCGCAAGATCACGCGCGAAATCAAGCGCAGCCGCTCGGTGCTCTTGATGAAATAAGGCGAATTTCGCCTAACGAGTGCTAGGCCTTGCCTGTGCGCTCGCCCTGCTCGATCAATTTCCAGAACTCGCGCGTCTTGCCGAGTTGGTCGTCTTCCGCCAGCGGCAGTTTGCTGCGGAAAAGGAAGTCGCGAAACGTGTTCTTGTGCAAAACGCGGTGAACGGTGATGCCTTCCGGCCTTCGTTCGAAATAGATGCGGTAATCTTTCGCGCGGTAGCGGTGTAGTTTTTTTCCATCGCGTTCGATCACGCCGAATTTGCTCTTGTCGAGATTGTCCAAATCCTCCGGCAGAATTTGAAACTCAGCCAGCAGCTCAAGCTGGAGCGTCTTGGGTAAGGCCGACATTTCGGCTGCGCTCAACTCGTTAAAGATGATCTGGAACATCTGCTTCAGAGATACACCCGCGCCACGCGGCTGCCAATGCCGCTGAAGATTTCCCATGCGATGGTCGAGGCGCGTTCCGCAACTTCACGTGCGCTAATTTCTTCGTCACCTAGTCTGCCGATAAGCACTGCTTCATCACCGATCTCCGCCCCCGCAACATCCGTCACATCGACCATCATGAGATCCATCGTGATGCGCCCGAGCACCGGGCATCGTCGTCCGTGAATGAGCACCGCCGCCCCGCGATTCGAGACCGCCCGCGGATAACCGTCGGCGTAACCAATGCTTAAGGTCGCAACGCGCGTCGGATGTTGCGTGATGAAAGTGCGTCCATAACTGATCGAACTCCCGGGCGGAAGATCGCGTAGCAAGACCACACGCGATTTTAACGCGAGCGCTGGGCGCAGATCATTCTGGAGCTGGGCCGCCGGCGAAACGCCATAAAGCATGAGGCCCGCGCGAACAATATCGAACGCCCCGATATCGTAACCGAGAATTCCGGCGCTGGGCGAAGCGTGAATTTTGTAGGAACCAGGAATCGTCTGTCGAATTTGCCTAACGAGGGCTTGAAAACGCTGCAGTTGTTCCTTTGTAAAAACGACATCTTCGTCCGCTGTTGGCAGATGGGTGGAAATACTGTGGAGCGAAATATTTTTTAGCGCGGCAATTTTCTGCAGATGAACAATGGCTTCCGATTCCCCCGCGCCCATTCGCCCCATGCCGGTATCGATTTTGAAATTGAGCGCGACCGGTCCAATTTCACTAAACTGTCGCGCTTCCTCGAAGCTTGAAACCGAAGGAATGAACTGATGTTCGACAATTTTTTTTCGTTCAGACGGCAAGGCCGGCCCAAGAATGAGCACCGGATGCGCGGCCACGCCCCGGGTCTCGATCGCCTCTTCGACGTTCGCCACTCCGAACAACTGCGCACCATTCGTCAGCGCTTTCGCGACTGCAGCCAGCCCGTGTCCATAACCGTTGGCTTTGATCACCGCGAGAAGTTGAACTCCCTCTCCTGCGCATCGGCGAGCAACGGCGGCGTTATGGCGCAACGCGGCCAAATCTATTTCCGCCCAACAGCGATGGATCATACGCGCGCGGTTTTCGGCTGCGTGATGTGCGGCTCGCGTAAGTAAATCGGTTCGAGCGGCGCCCGTAGAACATCTTCCGAAGATTCTGCGATCGACGCCAAAATTCGCGCGGATGGATAGCAGAGCGCAATTTTCGGAAAGGCCGTTAGTGCCTCGGCGGAAAAAATCGGCTCCGAAAGAAATGAGAGTCGTTCCGCAAGTTCTTCGCGCGTGCAGAGAGCGGGCTCGTTCACGCATCGTCGCGCCTGCACCTCTGCGATCCAAAACGATTGCCGACGCGCGTCGCCAACCACGCAATACTTTTCTGCATCCGTTGCCGTGGCGCAAAATGATGGCAGGCCGATCAGTTCCGCGTTGCTCGCCGCCTGCAAGCCGATGGCAGCCGCGATAGCGATGCGGGTACCGGCGTACGAACCGGGACCAAGACCCACCACGATTCGTTCCGGATTGCCGAACTGCTCGCAACAATTCTGCAGGTTCTCGAAAAATGCGCCGGAATGTTTGCGGTCATTCGCAAATTCTATTGCGAAAATTTCCCGGCCATCTTCCCGCAGGGCAATGCTCCCCTGCCCGCTCGATAATTCCAGGGCAAGAATTTTCATCGGCAAGCAATCTCACGCATGTTCTCGGATTTGGAGGCGATCGAAATCCAGGTCGAACGCGCCGGAATCAAATCGGGAAATCGATCGGCCCATTCGATGATACAAACGCCGTCGCCCTCGACGTAGTCATCAAAACCCAGCCTAACGAGTTCTGGCGCGGATTCGATTCGGTAGAAATCGAAATGATAAAGCGGCAAACGACCTTCGAGATATTCGTGGAGCAAAGTGAAGGTCGGACTGGTTACTTCCGCGGCACTGCCGATCCCGGCGGCGAATCCTTTCACGAATTGAGTTTTACCTGCCCCGAGATCACCGGTCAGACCAAAAACGTCGCGCGCGGCGGCGCGCTTTCCGCAATCGAAACCTGCCTGCACTGTATCCGCCGCGCTATGCGAAATGATCATAACCGCGGGGCAATTTCTGATTTCGTTTCGATTTTCCCGTAAGTTTCCCCATACGCGTAAGACGCAGATTGGGAAATCTTTTCCGCCACGCTCTCTGCAACTTCTTGCTCTCGTTAGGCGAAATTGCGAAGAGCAATTCGTAGTCTTCTCCATCGGAAATTGCCTGCTCGATGGTGCAGCCTCGATTTCGCGGGATGGAATTTCTTTCCACTTCGAAGCCGACCTTGCTCGCGCGCGCCAAGCGCGGCAGATCGGCGCCGAGGCCGTCGCTCAAATCCATCATCGCATCGATGGAGAAATGTTTCGTTAACCAGCGTGCTTCTTCGATTCGTGGCGTGAAACGAAGGTGTCGGCCGCGCAGCGACCCGCCGAGATTTCCGGTGACGAAAAGGTCGTCGCCGCTTTTTCCACCGGCCCGCGAGACCCAGCGATTTTTCTCCACCACGCCGGTGACGCTGACGGAAATCGCAACCGGGCCATCTGTGCGACTGGTTTCACCCCCGACGATGGCGACATCGCAGGCGCGCGCCACCTTTCCCAGGCCGCGATAAACATCTTCGCTCCAGCGCACTTTGGTCTCGTTAGGCGCGATGAAGGTGACGAGCGCAAATTGCGGCCGTGCGGACATGGCCGCGAAATCGCTCAACGGCCGCGCCATCGCCTTCCAACCCACGTCGACTGCTTTCGTTTTCGGATGGAAATGAATTCCTTCGACGATGCAGTCTGTTTTCAGAACAAGCAGATTGTCTCTCCGATCGAACTTTACGACGGCGCAATCATCACCGGGACCGGAAATGACAGAACGATTGAGCGGAAGATGCGGGAGGATTTTGCGCAGCAATTCTTCTTCGCCGAGCGCGCGCAAGTTCATTGCGGAAAGAATTCCGGAAACGCGAGCGCGATGAGACTGAGAGCGTTGAAGAGCGAATGCATCGTCATGGAGACGAGAATGGAACCGCTCCATTCGTAGGCGAGAGTGAAACAAGCGCCGAGGACGAAAAGTGGCGCCGCCGAGGGCAGATGCGCGTGAACAGCGGCGAAGAGTGACGCGTTGATGAGCAAGCCGGCCAGTCGACCGACGTAACGACGCAAGACGCCGTAAAGGAAAAATCGAAAGACGAATTCTTCCACCATGGGCGCCACGGCGGTGGCGAGGACGATGATGAGAACGCGTTGTTCGAGAGTCTGCGAATTGGTGAAGAGCTCTACGATTCCCTGTTTGCTCGATGTGCCGCCGAGGGCGCGCTGGGTGACGAGATCCGCCAGGAGAATGAACGGATAAGCGGCGAAGAGGAGAATGATGCCGGTAAGAAGCGTGCGCCAGAAACCGAGGCGGGAAAAACCGCCTAACGAGTTCACGTCGCGTCCGCGGATTTTTAGAAAAGCTACGACGAAAACGAAAACGGCCGCGGAGATGAGTCCGTTGAAAATAAGATCGTTGGTCCTCAAAACCATTTTGCCGTCCTGCGCTGCGGCGGTGAGCGCGTTCAAAATAAAAAGGACGCAGAGAATGGCGGCGAGCACGACGTCGGCCAAACCAAACGTCCGTTCCCCTTCCGCCGGCTCTACCGTCGGCCGAGGGATGATTTGCCTAACGAGTGCTAGATAAACGTAGACCCCAGCCAGGAGAAATATCGCGTTGGTTACAGCACCGATTGCTGTAATTAAGCCGTCCGACATGGGCGCGACGAACTACGGAGCGTAGTAGCTCGGTAGAAAATAAGCGCGGCCAGATTCGAGCTGCGGCATCAACTGTTTCGGCAAAGTGAGCTCAAGTTTCGGGCTCCGGCTCTGGCTGAGCGCCCGAAACAAATGACTCCAGGCAAAGGGCGGGCCGTATTTCACCACCGTCGCATCGGTCGAGCCGCCCAGCTCGCGCGCCTTGCGAAAAGCATCTTCGATCTGGCCCAGTCCATCGATCAACTTATCCGTCTGCGCGTCGCGTCCGGAAAGAATGCGGCCGTCCGCAATGGTGTTGCGCAGGGTATCCGCAGGCAGGTTGCGTTCTTTCGCGACAATACTGAGAAATTTCTCGTAGGTGCTCATGACAAAATTTTGCACGTACTCGCGCTCCTCCGGCGTGATGGGTCGCGCGCCATTGAGCATGTCTTTGAATTTCCCGCTTTTGAAAACGATCGAGGACAAGCCGATTTTGTTGAAGAGCTGCTCGTAGTTCAGCGTTTGAATGATGACGCCGATGCTCCCGGTGATGGTCGTCTCGTTCGCCATCAAATATTTTCCGCCACAGGCCACGTAGTATCCGCCCGAGGCCGCTAACGAATCCATGTAAACGACGACCGGCTTGCGCGCCCGCGTCTTAACGACCGCATTGTAGATGACATCCGAGGCGGTCACTTCGCCGCCGGGCGAATCGATTTCCAAAACAACCGCGCGAACGTTGTTGTCTTCGCGCGCTTGATCGAGAGCCACCCGCAAATCGTCCACCATTGAGTCGCCGACATTGCCCGGCATGGAGGAACTGATCACACCGCGCAAGGCGATGAGGGCGATCTTGTCTTTGCTTCCCTTGTGCCCGCGCTCGACCACCGTTTCGCGAAATTGCGGGATCGGCTCCTGTTCCTTCGACGTTCCGGCCAGGCGACTAAATCCCGCGACGAATAGGGCGACATTAAAGAAGAGGCTGCCGCAGAGCGCGACGAACAAAAAAATGCTAAGGCAACCCAGTTTTCGATTCTGCATAACGAACGGGTAATTGACCGGATAAGCGTGGCGACACAAGCGCTTTCCCGACCGCAAGTCACGCGCAGCGCCGCGCGGATAGTGGCCCATAAGCTGCTTTTATAGTTTTTATATGAACAGCAGTGGCCATCTCTCAGTCAGTGACAACGCAGCCAGACCGATGGCCAAGGCAAAGCGCGGTCGACCCAAGAAAGTGGTCACTGGCGAGAATGGCAACGGCGCGCAGCCGCGCGCTCAGGCCGCCGTCGGCACCCTCACTCGCACGAAGAGCCTGCTCGCTGCCGCTCTCAAAGTATGGGAGCTGAAGCAGCGCGGAATGGGCAGCTGATTGGCCTAACTCCGAAAGCCTTCGCGAGCAGAGCGAGTCGTTAGCTATTCCCGACGTCTGATGAATCGCCGCGCGACCGTGAGCAAGCCACCTCCTGCCAAAAGCATGGCCCAGGTGTTCGGCTCGGGAACAACAGCGATCTGTCCCAGCAACGTCAATTGCACATTGGCGAGATTGCTCGTGCCACTGGCATTGCTGCTCGTGGGAGAGAGAGTCAAGGTGTTGGAATAATTTCCGATCGCCTGCGAGCTGTCGAAGGT
>JALZAX010000095.1 GCA_030948055.1 Verrucomicrobiota bacterium
TTTTCAATCCAAGTGTAGTGAAGTAGCCATCCGACACTGCCTCGGAGTTTCCGCGCGGACGATCGCGATCGGTCACGTAAGTTTTTCCATCTACTTCGTACTGACCGAAGTTGGCAAAGGTCATGCGAAAACGTGCCGTCATGGCGGCGGCATCGAATTGCGGACCGTTACGGAGTGCACGTAACGTGCGCACAAAAAACTGCTGACGCGCATCGGAGTTCGGATAATCGCCTTCCATCAAACCCATGCGCGCGGAGTAAACGCCGTTCTCGTCGTAGCCGTAATCGACGGTCGTTTGATTGCGGATCGATTTTACCTGCAAGGTCGCGGCGACGAGCAGCGCGGCGGTCAAGGCAATTTGGCCGACCACCAAAATGCGGGTGAGTGCGTTGACCAAACGACTGCTGTTACCGCGGCCGCCCTCTTTCATGATCTCCGCCGGACTCGCGCGTGCGCTGAGCCAGGCCGGGATGAGACCGGAAGCGAGCGTCGCGACAAGCGTGATTCCGACGGTGAAGGCGAGAACTTTGCTGTCGATCGAAAAGGTGACCCAGTAAGGCAACGGAAATGGAAGCGCGCTCGTCGCGCGAATAAGAAACTCGATTGCCCAGTATGCCAGCAAAACACCGGCAACGGCGCCGAAGGTAGCGACGATAAAGCTTTCCGTCAGCATCTGCCGAACGATCCGCCCACGCGTGGCGCCGAGCGCGCCGCGAATGGCCAGTTCTTTCGCGCGCAAGGCCGCGCGGCCGAACTGCATGTTCATGACATTGACGCAGGCGATGAAGAGAACAACGAGCGTGGCGCCGAGCATCGCATAAACCGTCTGGCGCAGTTGCGGGCCGGTGAAGCTATTCAGAAGCGGCTGCACGCAAGCCGAAACGAGCTGGCTATTTGTCTTCGGAAATTCCTTCGCGAAACGTCGCGCGAGCCCGACGTACTCAGCGTTCGCCTGATCAATACTCACGCCAGGCTTGAGTCGACCCATCACGGCTGGCCCGACATTTCGACTCTCGGGATCTTCGCGCACCTTCAGCGGATATTCATTGTAGTAAGGCACCCATAATTGTTCCGAGACCGGGAACTTAAATCCCGGCGGCATCACGCCAACGATCGTCGCCGCTTTGCCATTGATGCGAACCGCCTGGCCAACGATTTTCGGATCGCCGCCGAAATCCCGTTGCCAAATATCGTAGCCAAGAACGGTGACTTTCTCCGCGCCGGGTTTGTTGTCCTCGGCGGTAAAATCGCGGCCCATGATCGGCGCCACGCCGAGAATACGGAAAAAATCTTCCGTCACGTAACCGCCGGTGTAGCGCTGCGGGTTGTTCTTGTAGTTAACGTTGATGGTCGAGCCGTTGAGATAGCCGGTCATCATCGAGAACGATTGCTGGGCGGCTTTCAAATCTTCGTAGTCCGCCGCAGTCGGAATAAATCCGGCGCCGTTATTATTCTGCTGCGGATTCGCTTGCGGATCGACCAAGCCCACACCCATGAGCTGTTCAGGATGAGGAAAGGAAAATCCGCGTAGCACAAACGCGTTCACAACGGTGAATTGCGTTGTCACTCCGCAAATGCCGAGGGCGAGCACGGTGATGGCGAGAATGCAAAAAGTTTTCTCTTTCGCCAACACGCGCAGGCCGATCCGGATGTCTTGGAAGAGGGAGCTGAAGAACATAAAGTTAGTTTGCTGCGCGCCGCCTCAAAGGAGGTGCGTCGGTTTTTTTGGTTACTCTGCTCGACGCCATTTAGGCGCAGTCGACCTGGCACATCGTCACTTGCGCCACTGGCTTGGCGCTCAGATTTTCCGGAATAGTCACGCGCATCTGCGCAGCTTCCCACACCGAAAAGAGCATGCTCATGATGAGAAGCAGATAGACGGCGGTCTCGGAAAGACTGCGTTCTTTTTCTTCCGATCGAACGAGCATCGCGTAAGTCGATTCGAATGTTTGTGAGTTCATCGTTTGGTTTTCCTTTTATTTACTGCTAACGCCTTGTGCCTATCGCACAGCGCGTGCCACGGCTGAATTCGTCATTACAAACTACTAGATAGCAGTCACTTACAACCTCGATTATTACCGATCGCAGAAGCGCGTTCGTCACGAAGACGGGACTCGACGTTGCGAATGTGGGACGGTTTGCGGAGCGGCTGTGTATGCGCTGATTCATCTGATGGTGAGATGAGAAGCGCGCGCGATTTGGATTCAAGAATCGCTCGTCGGTGAGCGAAAACAGCGCGTAATGTTTTCTCTATTAAATAGAAGCGGACTCTGCGATTCTAGTTATCTTCGGAGTTAGGGTTTCAAGGAAGTTTCCCCGTTGAAGTCCGCACAACGCAGTCGTTAAGAAAGAATCCTGTCATGCCGATGTTTTCACCTACACGACGGCCGGAGCCGTCCACTCCCACTCCCACAGCTGGACCTGAGAAATCGAATGGCGCTTCCTCCGCGGCGCCGTCTGCTCCAGCCGCGCCGGAACGATCTACTTCCGGTGGCGTTTTGTCCGCGGGCGTTTCCATCACCGGCTCGCTCAAGTTTTCGCGAGAGCTGGTAATTGATTGCGAAGTAGAAGGCTCGATCGATTCCGAAGGCCGCCTTGTTGTAGAAAAAAATGCGCAGATCAAAGGCGAAATTCGCGCGGGCGCTGTCACGGTGTTCGGCACCGTGGAAGGAAATGTGACTGCCACCGAACGCTGCGAATTGCGGGCCGGTTGCACTTTGCGCGGCGACATTGAAGCGCCGCGTCTGGTTGTCGATGACGACGCCACCTTCGTCGGCAGCGCGAAGATTACCAAGCGCGCCGTGAGCGGCAGCACTCGTTAGGCTCTCGTTAGGCCGAGAACTTGCCGTAGACCGCCAGCAGCGGGTAGTAGCATTTATTTTTGCTGCGGTAATCGCTCACGAAACCAGTCTTAGTGCGCAGTTCCACGTGCCCGGCGCCGCTCGCTCCGCGACCATAAACAATCACTGCTCCCACTGGCGCGGCATACGGGTCATGGATCGGCATTTTCTTGAAACCGAAATTGCGCATCAATTCCTCACCCGCCTGGCAGGCATAAATTGTTTTCGGATAGGAACTGACAACGCGCGCGGCGACGAGCGCTTCCTTTACGTACTGCCAGCAACGTCCTTTGGTCCGCGCATTCGCGCGTTCTTCGGCGATACTTACCGCGCGAGTCAGCAGCGGATTTAGCCGCGAATCAATCCCGGCATTCGGATGTGCCACCCGATAGTAGTGGCGAATGATCCGCGCGGAGGTGATACCAGCAGGGCCGTGGTAGTAAAAATGTGTTCGCGAACTGACTAATCCCTCGGCCTGTAAATTTCCCGCCAGCCAGAATAGACAGAACGCGCCAAAAATTTTGTAGAGAAAATGCCGCAGCACGCGCCCTTCTAGTGCAGGGTCTGTGCCATGTCGATTCCTGTTTTCGCATAATGAAAGAGTCTGATCTGCGAGCGATGGAAGAGTTTCTTCATCGGCGAATCCCGCTCACCTGCGCGATGGGTGTGCGTGTTACGCCGGATACTGCGCACCGGTTTGCGGTCGAGGCGCCCGTCAGTCTTAACTATAATCACTTGCGAACTGCGTTTGGCGGCAGCATCAACGCCGTCGCGACTCTGGCAGGCTACGGATTTCTCTGGCTCGAACTCCGCGAAACTGCGCACGTTGTCATTGCCGATAGTTCGATCCGTTTTCTTCGACCAATAAATGAAATGATCCGTGCCGTCTGCCTACCGCCGGCCGATTCCGATTGGCGCGAATTCCATGCGACGTTTCACGAAAAAGGAAAAGCGCGTCTAAGCCTGAAAGTTTCTGTCGAAGAAAAAGGAATCCGCGCAGCCGAATTCGAAGGATTATTTTTCGCGATCGCCAACTGAACTACGGCGGCGTGCCGCTGGCGCGCGCGCGGATTTGATTCAAATCTGGATCGTTCGAGCGCACCCATTCCTGAATCTCGTCAATATCGGCGGGGCTGACGGCGCTCGCGCGTGTTGGATTCGCCTCCGCCGGGCCTTGGTGATATTTCCAATGCCGGCCGTGCCTAACGAGCGCGTAATACATTGTCTTGGCTGTCACCACGCCAACGCCGCTGCAGCGCATCGCGTTGTAAAACATGAGATCGACCTGTTCTGGCGAGCGATCTTGTCGGTCGTATGCCACATCGTGCAGCACCGAAGCATTGCGATATTTTCCTTCGAACGGCCCGCCGATCATCCCCCAAAACGCACGCGGAATCGACGCACCATCGACTTTCGAGCCTGGCGGCGCGATCCAAACCACGCCATACGGATCGGTATAACGAAGCTCGTTCAACAACACCATCGTTCGGCCATCGTCTTCCCAGCGCGTCTCGATCGGTCCGCTGTAAAAACCCCAATTCGCCGCGCGCGCTGGCCGCGCTTTCGCTGCCTGGCGATCGAGTTTTTTTTCGGTCCGCGCGGCTTCCTTTTCGATATCGCGCCGTCCGGAACTGCACGCGGTCAACGCCAGCATTATGAGCAAAACAACCTTTCTCATGTTTCGGCGGCGACCAGTTGCGATTTTCTTTTTCGTGGCGCTCGAGCTTCTGTCGGCGCCGCTGCGATGGGCCGGCGGAATTTTTTCACATAGAAAAGCATGAAAATCCCCGACGAAACGAGCAACGATCCGACCCATTTCAAAAGCCAACCCGGATCGCGCAAGATCTGAATCGTGCTCTGCCCGAGATTCTCTGGATTCCAGGACGCCTGCGACATCTTGTAAGTGAGACCGGTCCACGTGCGCCAGGTTTCTCCCGGAAAACTAAACGGATTGTTCATCCAACACTGGCCTACGGCCGATTCACCTTCGCGATTGGTTACCCGGACCGTGCTCTTAAATCCAGCCGGACTGTCGTTCCCTTCATTGCGTTTCACTTCGAATTCGAGCAGTTCGAGCGCGATCGGCAGCTGCTCCTGTTTCCAGCCGTAAGCCACTTGAATCGGCGCAGGCTTCGTCGGCATCGCGATCTGCCAACCGGCCGGGACCCACTGCTCCAGGGTCTCGCTTCCTTGTTGGACGCGAATGCGAACACCATCTGGCAGGTTGGACTCGTTAGGCGAATTCGCCGCGGCCGGATTGAAATCCATCCACTGTTCCGCATGCGGCATGATTCGATCGATCTGCAATTTCCAATCGGCCCAACCAGTCGTTAGGCCATCATTCAATTCCAGTTTTCCGTTGGACTTTCCGTTCTTTCGCGAAACAAGCTCGTAAGTAATGCCGCCGTCGTCGGCTTGAAAAAGCGTAAGCTTATTTTCAGCGGCATCGTTGGCGTTGTGGGCGTCGGGCGCCGTCGCGACGGGCGCGGCCCGACCACGCAAAGTCACGACCACAGCGGGATTGTTCGGCGCGTCAGAAATTGAAGTTGGTTTGCCGTTTTCGATGCGAAAATCAGGCCAATAATTTTCCACGCGCATCGTGAACGGGCTGCCTTCGAGCGGCGTATCCTGTTGCAAATGCGCCGCGACATCATGCGTCCAGGTTTTATCACCAATGGCAATCGTGATGTCCCCCTTAGTCCCATTTTGCGGCTGCGACAAAACGACCTTGGCGCCGGTGCTGCCACCTTTAGCCGACTTGGCCACGTTTTGCTCGGGCGCTTTGGCAAAAGCGAAAACTGATTCTTCGATATCAATTGCTTCGCCGTTTTTCTTGGACTCGTTAGGCGAATTTGAGGTCTCGTTAGGCGCGACACCGCGTTTCAATTCGATCTTCGCCAGCGCGCCCATGTCGAAACTTCCATGCTGCGGGTCGTCGGCCAGCAACCAGCTTTCCAAGCGCTGACCCATCATCGCAGTCGTGATCGTAAAATGGAGCGCGGGCACGCCGCCTTCCGCGAGCAGTTTCGGATTCAACTTCGCTTCCATCGCTTTGGCGTATTCGGAGATGCTCAGCCGCGCACCACTCGCCAGCGGTCCGAGGTCGCGCGGATGCTGCGCCGTCGGAGGATGATTGATAAACTCGGCCGGATATCCCGTCACGATGCCGTCCGTGTCGCGCACGCGTAACTGGTGTTGATCAACCAGGAGTCGGTTCGTCGGCGGGTCGCCTTTGAAAAGTGTGATCGTTCCTTCCGTGCCCCAAAGGCGGCCAATGAGCGAACCGAAGAGAAGCGTGATGATGCCAAGATGCGTGACAAGAAAAGCCACATGATGTTTTTTCCACGGCCAACGCGAGAAGGCGGAAGTGGCGAGATTGGCCACTAAGAGCAGCAACCAAAAATTAAACCACGGCGCGCCGTAAACGTAAGCGCGTGCGACTTTCGCGTCGAAACTCGATTCCCAAATCGTCCCGGCGATGGCGCCTACAATTAGCACCGCCAGAAGCACGACGGCGAGCTTGAGCGACGCGAAAAACTTGAATACGGAATTCCGCTGCCAGCTCGGACGGCTGGACGAGGAGGTCGCCATGAGGCGGCTATTTTCCGCCAGGAATTCGGCGGTTCAATCCGCGAATTGCCGCACGCTCAGATTAGTTCGTCCAGGAACGCCACTTCTTGCGCAGCGGTTTCACGTAACGGTCTACGTCAACTTTCTTCAGACGATCAACTCCGTCCATCACCACGTCGGACGAATCTTCGTACCTCCGTTTCATCGATTTGAAGAAGGGCCAGAGGAACGGCAGCGACAACATGCTGAGATCAACATTGCCGAGCGGCGTTTTCACTTCCTGCTTCGGTTCGGCCGCTTCGGACGAATAACGAATCGCCAGCCCGATTGCCAAACCGAGAGCGAGCGCGCCCAAAACGGTGGGAATCGGGTTCTCACGAAGGAAAAATTCGGTGCGTTCGCGCGCCGTGCCAGCGCGTTGTTTCGTCTGCGTCCAGACATCGCCCGCCAGGTTAGTCGCGCGCTCTTGCTCCTCATCGAAGCGGGTGCTGGTGCCCGGGAGCGGGTTGTTTTTCGTAAAATCGTCGCCGTTCGGATTGATCATAATTACAAATCGAAATTCGACCCTTCTTTGCGTCTCCGCAATGACGGACTTTGCGACCGGCCACCTCGCGGAATCGAAATTCGTCTCGGCCGGGTAACGGGGAATCTAGTTCTCGTTAGGCGCGGCCGTGAATTCGTCGACCACCGCGAGAAACGGATCGATGTCGAACGGTTTGGTCAGGTAATTGCGGGCGCCGGCGGTGAGCAGACGCTCGATCTGGCTGGGCGTTGCGTTCGCGCTCAAAATCACCACGGGAATTTCCGCGGTCGCAGGATTCTGCTGTAGTTTCTGTAGGACATCGGCGCCGTGCATGTCGGGCAGATTCAGGTCGAGCAAGACCAGCTTCGGCCGGTGCATTTCGGCTAGCTCCAGACCGAGTTGCCCATGCGGTGCGTGCAGCAGTTTTACTTTCGGGCGGTACTCCAGAATGCGCTCGACCAGAGTGAAGTTGACCATGTCATCCTCGACGTAGAGCAAGTCACACATCCGGACCGGTATCGGGATGATGCGATTGCCCATTCGCTCCGCGCCTGTCGGGTCGCCTAATTCACTCTCGATGATGGCGAGAAGTTCGCGCGCCGATTTCAGAATCTGATGAACATCGTTGGCCTCGCGTTTATTGCCCGGCTGCAAGGTTAGCAACTCGGCGTAACCGAGAATGGCGTTGAGCGGGGCGCGCAGTTTCTGGTTCAAGTCCGCGCAAAAATTTTCCCGCGCTTGGTCGCGCTCGTTTTCGATCTTCCTCTCCATGTCTTTTGCTTTCCTCAACCCCAAACCGAAGCCGGCGATTCCGCGCTTTCCAAACGCAGGCCCGATGGTTCCTCGTAGAGCTGGTCGCGCAATTTTTTCACCATATCGATGTCGCGCCGCATTTTGTTCTTGTGCGCGCAGAAGATCAGCGCGGTTTCATCCGTAATGCGGTCGTCTTTGTAAGCCGCCATGAGCGATTGATCGAAGCTGTGCCAGCCCATCGTGCCGCCGGCCTCGATGATTTCCTGGAAGGTGCGGTTCTCCGATTCGCCGTAGAGCAAAGTCTCGCGCGTGCGCAGACTGCTCCCCATGATTTCGGTCACGAGTAATCGGCCACCGCCGGCTTTGCTAACCAGACGCTGTCCAACCACGTAGCGGATCGTGTCCGCCAGGCGCTGCCGCAGCTGTTGCTCTTCTTCTTTGCCAAACATGCCAATGACGCGATTGATCGTTTGGCCCGCGCTGATGGTGTGCAGCGTGGAGAAAACAATGTGACCCGTCTCGGAGGCGGTCATCGCGATCTCCATCGTTTCGCGATCGCGAATTTCGCCGACCAGGATCGCTTTCGGCGCCTGGCGCA
>JALZAX010000096.1 GCA_030948055.1 Verrucomicrobiota bacterium
CCGCTGCGATGTGCAACGTGATGTCCTTGACGAATTCGCGGAAGCTTTCGTTCTTCGCCACGAAATCGGTCTCGCAGTTCACTTCCACGAGCACGCCAACTTTTCCCTGCAAATGAATGTAAGAAGCAACGATGCCTTCCTTCGTCGCGCGTGATGCTTTCTTGCCAGCACTCGCGATTCCCTTCGTGCGAAGAATCGCTTCCGCTTTCTCCAAATCGCCGCGCGCTTCTTCCAGAGCGCGTTTGCAATCCATCATGCCTGCGTTGGTTTTCTCACGCAGTTGCCTAACGAGTTGTGGAGTAATCTCTGGGGCATCGTCCGCCCCGGCAGCAGTCGCCATTGTAGGTTGTCCGTTGGTTACGCGGACACTCCCGCCATCTCGACTTCCTCGCGCTGCCGCGCTTCGCCCGTCGCGGACACGATCGAATCGACCAACTTCTGCAAGACCACGCGAATCGCACGAATCGCGTCGTCGTTCCCGGCGATCGGGTAATCGATCAACTCGGGATCGGCATTCGTATCGACAACTGCTACTGTCGGAATTCCCAGACGCTTCGCTTCATTGACCGCATTTTGTTCGCGCGTCGTATCGATGATCACCATCGCATCGGGCAATTTCTGCATCTCCAAAATCCCGTCGAGATTTCGGCGAAGCTTGGCCGCCTCGCGATTCAAAGCCGCCAGCTCCTGCTTGCCCATCTTCTTGTAGTCCGGCGATTGCTCGATCTCCTCGATGTATTTCAAACGCCCGATGCTCTTCCGGATTGTCGCGAGATTGGTCAGCGTTCCGCCGAGCCAGCGCTGATTCACATAAAATTGTCCACAGGCCTGCGCCGCTTCCTTGATCGCTTCCTGCGCCTGCTTCTTGCACCCAACGAAAAGAATTTTCCCGCCGCGCCGCGTCACTTCCTGGAGAAAATCAGTCGCGCGCTCCAACTGCTTCACCGTCTCATCGAGATTGATGATGTAGATCTGATTGCGCTGCTCGAAAATGTACGGCTTCATCTTCGGATTCCAGCGCTTGGTCTGATGACCAAAATGGACGCCGGCCTCGAGCAATTCGGGAACTAGTTCTGTCATTGTCGCCATAGGGAAAAACGTAAGCGCTCCGCGCGAGCGGAGCGGGACGTGGAAGATGCTATAAAGCCACGTAAAGGCAAACGCTTAATTAGCCGTTTTGAGATGCTCTACATAGCGTGCCAGCAGCCAGCATAGGTCGGAAAGGCGGTTCAAATAGCGGAGGATTTCGGCATTCAAGCTCGCGCCGAGCGTCGCGACGCGGCGTTCTGCGCGCCGGCATGTAGTTCGCGCAACATCGAGAGCCGCTGATGCGGGCGTGCTACCTGGAATGGCCCAACCTTTGTAGTGAAGCAGCTTGTTTTTTTCGAGATCGTCAATCAGCGTGGTTAAACGCTCAACCATCGCCGATGATGTGAGCTGATAGCCGTCCTTTTCATAACGCGGCAAATCGTCGGGTGCGGTGGCCAATTCGCCCATGACCAAGATTAATTCCTTCTGAATCGCGAGAATCTCGTCGGAGATAAATTGATCGTTAGCCGTGACCCGCACCATTCCGAGCGCAGCGTTCAGTTCATCGACGCAACCATAAGCATCAACCCGCGGATCGCTTTTCGGCACACGTCGCCCATACATGAGCGAAGTCTCGCCTGCGTCGCCGGTCTTGGTCGCGATCGACATGTCTTAAAATGCGAATGACGAACCAGCTTTCGCCAATTCGTCATTCCACATTTCTTGAATTTGCCTAACGAGTTATCCGATGGCCGGGACCTCGGCATCTTCCATCACAGAAGCGCCGACTGGTTCACCCTTCTCGACGAGTTTAATCTCGCGCACATCCGGGAAGCCAGTGCCGGCTGGAATCAAGTGACCCATGATCACGTTTTCCTTGAAGCCGCGCAGACGATCGACCTTGCCGAGCGTGGCAGCTTCAGTCAGCACGCGGGTCGTGTCTTGGAACGACGCGGCGGAGATGAAGCTGTCGGTTTCGAGCGAGGCTTTCGTGATGCCTAACAACACTGGTGTCGCTTCCGCCGGCTTGCCGCCTTGCTCCACGACCTTGGCGTTTTCGCGCTCGAAATCGAGTCGATCGACTTGATCGCCCCAGAGCAATGACGTGTCACCCGGATCGGTGATCTTCACTTTGCGCAACATCTGACGAACAATGATCTCGATATGCTTGTCGTTAATTTCGACGCCTTGGAGTCGATAAACTTCCTGCACTTCGTTGACCAGGTGTTCCTGTAAATCCTGCGGTCCACAGACTTCGAGAATTTCGTGCGGGACGACCGGGCCTTCCGTTAACTGCTGGCCTTTCTTCACGAAATCGCCTTTAAACGCGATGATGTGCTTGGTCAGCGGAATGAGATGTTCCTCTTCCGATCCCGTCTCGGGATCTTTGAGAATCAGCTTCCGTTTGCCACGGACAGTTCCGCCCATTTCGACAACACCGTCGATCTTCGCGATCTCTGCGGCGTCTTTCGGACGACGCGCTTCGAAGAGTTCAGCCACACGCGGCAGACCGCCGGTGATGTCCTTCGTCTTCGCGATTTTGCGCGGAGTCTTCGCGAGCAATGCGCCCGCTTGAATTTTTTGTCCTTCGTCGACGATGACGTGCGCACCAGCTGGAATCGAGTAGCTGGCAAGAATTTCTTTCTTATCGCCCACCACGACGATTTGCGGATGCAAATCTTCTTTGTGCTCGATGATGACCGTGCCCATCAGCCCAGTCGCTTCATCGACGTCGCGCTTGATCGTTACGCCCGCGATCATGTCGCGGAATTCGATCTTGCCCGATTTGTCGGTCAAAATCGGAACGTTGTAGGGATCCCATTGCACGAAGGTTTCGCCCTTCTTCACGCTCGCGCCATCGGCTTTGGAAATAACCGAACCGATGACAACATTGTAGCGTTCGAGTTCACGGCCGTCGGCGTTATGCACACCGATTGAACCGTTCTTCGTCAGAACGATCCAGCTGCCGTCGAGCGCCTGCACAGTGCGCAAATCATTGAACTGAAGTGAACCATCATTCTTCGCTTTGATGATCGGCTGCTTGAAGGTCTGTGACGCCGTTCCACCGATGTGGAAGGTACGCATGGTCAACTGCGTGCCGGGCTCGCCGATGGATTGCGCGGCGATGATGCCGACCGCTTCGCCGAGCTTGACCTGCTGGCCAGTGGCCAGATTACGCCCGTAGCAAAGTCCGCAGACTCCACGACCCGTCTCACAAGTGAGGACAGAGCGAATCTTCAGACTCTCGACCCCGATTTTCTCGAGCGCCGCCGCAGTCGCTTCATCGATCAGATGGTTCGCCTTCACGACCTTCTTCTTCTTCTCGACCGGATCCGGGATGGTCTCGCAGCTTACCCGACCAACTATACGTGTCGCGAGATCGACGACTTCTTCGTCGCCTTCGTAAATGGAACGAACGGTGATGCCGTTAACTGTGCCGCAATCTTCTTCGTTGATGATCACGTCCTGCGACGCGTCCACGAGTTTGCGAGTGAGATAACCGGAATCGGCTGTCTTGAGCGCCGTGTCGGCCAAACCTTTACGCGCACCGTGCGTCGAGATGAAGTATTCGAGCACGCTCAAACCTTCGCGGAAGTTCGAGGTAATCGGACGTTCGATAATTTCGCCTGATGGTTTCGCCATCAAACCGCGCATACCAGCGAGCTGTTTGACCTGCTGACGATTTCCGCGCGCGCCCGAATCCACCATCAGGTAAACCGGGTTCAACTCCTTGCGACCCTCGTTGTGTTCGAGAGTGCGGAACATGACGTTGGAGATCTCGTCGCCAGCGTGCGTCCAGATGTCGATAATCTTGTTGTAACGCTCACCGTCCGTGATGATGCCTTTGCGATACTGCTGCTCGACGGTCTTGATCGACTTGTAAGCATTGTCCAACTCCGTCTGCTTCTCTTTCGGAATGATCATGTCCGAGATTCCAATCGAAACGCCGGCCTTTGTCGCCCAAGTGAAGCCGAGTTCTTTCAGGCTATCGAGCGTCTCGACCGTCCCGTTCTGACCCGCAACCTGGTAGCAACGCCAAATGATATCGGTGAGCTGTTTCTTGCCCGCGGCTTTATTGAAAAAGCCCATCGCCTTTGGCCAAATCTCATTAAAGATGACGCGGCCGGCGGTGGTCTCGATGATGCGATCGTTCTTGTTTCCGTAAATGGTGTCCTTACCGAAATCCGGATTCTTGAAACGAATGCGATCATGCGTCCTCACGGACAAGTCCGACATCGCGAATTCCACTTCGACGGCGTTCGCGAAAAGCGACATGCGCGCTTCCTTGGTATCGCTGCCAGCGGCGCGACGCGGATTTTGCGTCAGGTAATAACAACCCAACGTAATGTCCTGCGACGGCGTCGTGATCGGTTTTCCGCTTGAAGGCGAGAAGATGTTGTTCGGCGCGAGCATGAGCATGCGCGCTTCCATTTGTGCTTCGACTGAAAGCGGAACGTGCACCGCCATTTGGTCACCGTCGAAGTCCGCGTTGTAAGCGGTGCAGACGAGCGGATGAATGCGAATCGCTTCGCCTTCAATCAGCAATGGTTCGAAAGCCTGGATGGAAAGACGATGCAGCGTCGGCGCGCGGTTCAAGAGAACCGGATGCCCACGCGTTACTTCCTCAAGAATATCCCAAACCTCGGGCGTCTGGCGCTCGATCATCTTCTTCGCGCTGCGTACGGTGTGGACGTAGCCGAGATCTTTCAGGCGGCGAATGATGAATGGCTCAAACAGAACGAGCGCCATCTTTTTCGGCAGACCGCACTGATTCAGTTTCAGTTCCGGTCCGATGACGATGACGGAACGTCCCGAATAATCGACGCGTTTGCCTAACAAGTTCTGACGGAAACGTCCGCCCTTGCCCTTGAGCATGTCGCTCAAAGATTTCAGCGGACGATTGCCCGCACCGGTGACGGCGCGACCGTGACGACCATTGTCGAACAACGCATCGACGGCTTCCTGCAACATGCGCTTTTCGTTTCGGATGATGACATCCGGCGTCTTGAGCTGAAGCAGGTTCTTGAGTCGGTTGTTGCGGTTGATGACGCGACGATAAAGATCGTTCAGATCGGAAGTCGCAAAACGTCCGCCTTCTAACGGAACGAGCGGACGCAGATCCGGCGGGATGACCGGTAGGACATCGAGCACCATCCAATCAGGACGTGCGTGAGATGAGGCGAAGCCTTGTACGAGCTTCAAACGCTTCGCAAGCTTCTTGCGAATCTGTTTGCTCTTCGTATTTCCCATCGCCACTTCCAGTTCTTTGTTGAGCTTGTGCAAATCGATTTCGGCCAGAAGTTTTTTCACCCCTTCCGCACCCATGCCGGCGACAAAATCTTCGCCGTACTGTTCCTGCGCTTCGCGGTATTCAGCTTCGTTCAACAACTGCGTTTTGGTCAGCGGCGTCTTGCCCGGATCGATAACGATGTAGTCCTCGTAGTAAATGACGCGTTCGAGTTGTCGCGCGCTCATGTCGAGCATGAGTCCGAGCCGCGAAGGCATGCATTTATAGAACCAGATGTGCGAGACCGGCACCGCCAATTCGATGTGGCCCATGCGTTCGCGGCGCACGCGCGCCAGCGTCACTTCGACGCCGCAACGATCGCAGATAACACCCTTGTGCTTGATGCGTTTGTATTTTCCGCAAGAGCACTCCCAATCACGCGTCGGTCCGAAAATGCGTTCGCAAAACAAGCCGCCTTTTTCCGGTTTGAAAGTGCGGTAGTTAATCGTCTCGGGATTCTTAACTTCGCCTTTGCTCCACGACCGCATTGTGTCCGAAGACGCGACGCCGATCGCAACCTGATCGAAACCAACAGGGCGTTCTTCGCCCACTAACTCACGCCAGGAATGTTCGTTCATTAATTTCCGTTCTAAAAAGGTTGTTAAAAAATTACGCCACGTTTTCGAGGAAGGTGGGCGCGGAGCCGCCGACTTTAACGTCGAGGCCTAACGACTGCATTTCCTTGATCAACACGTTGAAAGATTCCGGCGTGCCCGCTTCGAGCGAGTTGTCGCCTTTGACGATGGACTCATAGATGCGCGTGCGTCCCTGCACGTCGTCGGACTTCACCGTCAGCAATTCCTGCAAGGTGTAAGCCGCGCCGTAAGCTTCCAGCGCCCAGACTTCCATTTCGCCGAAACGCTGGCCGCCGTACTGCGCTTTGCCGCCGAGCGGTTGTTGCGTGACGAGCGAGTAAGGTCCCACTGCGCGCGCGTGAATTTTGTCCGCCACCAAGTGGCCGAGCTTCATCATATAGATGTAGCCAACGACAACTTCCTGATCGAACGCATCGCCGGTCCGGCCGTCGAACAAACGCGACTTGCCGTTTTCCTGCACCCAGGTGTAGCCCTCCTGCTTCTTCGCATCCTTGAGGTATTCGCGGATTTTCGTTTCCGAGATTCCGTCGAACACCGGCGTAGCGACCTTGAAGCCTAAAGCTTTCGCCGCGACTCCGAGGTGAGTTTCGAGAACCTGGCCGACGTTCATACGGCTCGGCACGCCGAGCGGGTTCAAAACGATTTCGACCGGCTGTCCGTCCGCGAGGTACGGCATGTCTTCTTCCGGAACGATGCGAGCGACTACGCCTTTGTTTCCGTGACGTCCCGCCATTTTGTCACCGACCGAAAGCTTACGCTTCGAGGCGATGTAAACTTTGACCTGCTTGATAATGCCCGGGTCGATGTCGTCGCCGCTTTCGACACGATCCATTGAACGTTCACGCTCGAGTTCGAGCTCGGCGAACTTGTGTTCGTAGGAAGCGATGATCTCGCGGATCTTGTTGCGGATCGGCGAGGGATCGATCTCGATGTGATCGTATACCATCGCGAGTTTGCGCAGCAGCGTCTTGGTGATTTTCCGATTCGCCGGGATGATGATCTCGCCGGTTTCAGCGTTGACCACATCGAGCGGAATTTTTTCGCCTAACAAGATGTTGGAAAGCGCGTCCGTTAATTGCTCGGTCAGCTCTTCCTTTTTCTTGCGATGATCTTCCGTGATTGTTTTCAACTGACGCTTCGTTTCGATGGGCGTCAGTTTCTCGCGGGAAACTTCGCGGCGTGAGGAAACCTTCACGTCCATCACGATCCCGTAAGTGCCTGACGGAACGGTCAACGAAGTGTCCTTAACGTCCGCGGCTTTTTCGCCGAAGATCGCGCGGAGCAATCGTTCTTCCGGCGCGAGTTCGGTTTCGGATTTCGGTGTGATTTTGCCGACGAGAATGTCGCCCGGTTTCACTTCCGCGCCGACGCGAACCACGCCATCGGTGCCCAAATTGCGCAACGCCTCTTCACTGACATTCGGAATGTCACGCGTGATTTCTTCCGGCCCGAGCTTCGTATCCCGGGCGCCGATCTCGAATTCATCGATGTGAATGGAAGTGTAGATATCTTCCTTCACGACCTTCTCCGAGATCATGATCGCGTCTTCGAAGTTATAACCGTTCCAAGGCATGAACGCGACGAGCACATTGCGGCCGAGAGCGAGTTCGCCTTGGTCGGTGTTCGGACCGTCCGCGATTACCTGGCCTTTCTTCACGTGCTGGCCTTTCTTCACGATCGGCTTCTGGTTCACGCAGGTGCCCGCGTTCGAGCGCATGAATTTGCGCAGCTCGTAAACGTGGATGCCTTCTTCGTGATCGGTCTTCAATTTCTTCCGGCTCTCCGGCATATGCCCGTCTTTGGTCACGACAATTTGGTCGGCCGTTACCGAAGCGACTTTGCCTGATTCCACCGAGATCAAAACCGCGTGCGAATCGCGCGCGACTTTCGCTTCCAAACCAGTGCCGACGAGCGGCGCCTCGGAAACAATCAACGGCACGCCCTGGCGTTGCATGTTCGAACCCATGAGCGCGCGATTCGCGTCGTCATGTTCGAGGAACGGAATCAATCCCGCCGCGACCGAAACCAACTGTTTCGGCGAGACGTCCATGTAGTGAACCTTCTCAGGTTCGACTTCGAGGAAGTCACCACGATAACGCACCGAAACTTTTTCCTGCGTCAGATGGCCCTTCGCGTCCATGGTCGCGTTCGCCTGCGCGACGAGGAAGTTCTCTTCGCGATCGCCGGTAAGGTAATCGACCTCTTCGGTCACGCGACCCTTCGTCACCTTGCGATAAGGCGTTTCGATGAAACCGAATTCGTTGATGCGCGCAAACGTGCTCATCGAACTGATGAGACCAATGTTCGGACCTTCCGGCGTTTCGATCGGGCAAATACGTC
>JALZAX010000097.1 GCA_030948055.1 Verrucomicrobiota bacterium
GTCTTTGGCTTGATCCACCGCGGCCACGATCTCATTGAAGTCATGTCCGCCGATCTCTTGAACATGCCAGTTCCAGGCTTCCCATTTCGCCCGCACCGATTCCAGCGGCATAACGTCTTCGGTAAATCCATCGATCTGGATGTTATTGCGATCGACAATGGCAATGAGATTTCGCAGCTTTTCTTTCCCCGCAAGCATGGCCGCTTCCCAGCTTTGACCGCAATCGTGCTCGCCATCGCTCATCAGACAATAAATGTATCGCGACGAGCCGCGGCCATGATCGATCCTATCCGCCAAAGCCATTCCAACGGCTTGGGACAAGCCTGACCCAAGCGGGCCAGAACTTGTTTCGAGACATGGTAAGACTTCCCGGTGTGGATGTCCTTGCAGTCGCGAGCCGAATTTCCGCAGAGTCATCAATTCATCTACCGGGAAGTAACCGGCATACGCGAGAGCAGCATAAAGAACAGGACAGATGTGGCCATTGGAGAGAACGAGGCGGTCGCGCTCCGGCCACTCGGGGTTCTTCGGGTCCTGCTTCAAAATGTGAAAATAGAGTGCGGTAAATACGTCGGCCATGCCGAGAGGACCCGCCGTATGCCCGGAGCCAGCTGCCAAAAGCATCTTGATAATAGATTGCCGGATATTGTTCGCTCTTTCTTCGAGTGACTTAATTTCCGAGTCAGTAAGCGCCATAGTTAGAAAATAGCGATGATTTCTGGCGTGGTCTTAGCCCAGACCACTGATCACTCATGCCGATTCCTGTGAATGGACCCATTCGAAGGCAAAGCGCACGAGCTCCGGTGCGCTGCTGAGATTCAGCTTTCCTCTGAGGTGAGTGCGATGGCTATCAACCGTTTTCTGACTGAGGTGAAGCCGGTTGGCGATATCCTTGGAGCCGAGTCCTTTTCCGAGAAGAGTCAGCACCTCAACCTCACGATCGCTGAGCCGTTGAATAGGCGACGTCTCCTTGCCGGTGCCATGAAGGTAGCAGTGCACGATGCTTTTCTGCATCCGCTCGCTCACGTAATCGCGACCTGAAAGCACGGTGCGGATGGCTTCCATGATCCGGTCGCGCGCTTCCCGTTTCATGACATAGCCGCTGGCTCCGGCCCGCAAGGCGCGCTCCGCGTAATGTGATTCGTCGTGCATCGAGAGTACGAGCATCGGGAGCGCTGGCCGCACGGCCTTGATGTTTTTGATCAACTCGATGCCGTTCGCCCCGCCTAACGAGATGTCAACGATTGCGAGATCCGGATTCAGCCTGGTGACCGCCGCAATCGCCTCCTCCGCGCTCGCGGCCTCGCCGCAAACATCCAGATCCGGTTCGCCGCGGATGAGCTGGGCCAGTCCGTCGCGGACGACCACGTGGTCATCGACGAGAAGAACCTTGGCTTTACTTTTCGTCGGCTTTTTCTTCATCGAGCGATCCGTTGCATTTATTTGGATCTAATATGCATTGCACAGTAGTGCCACGCCTGGGAGCCGTTTTCACGTCGACGGTTGCACCGATAAGTCGTGCACGATGTTTAATGATATCCAGGCCGCGGCCCCGTTTCGCGGTCCTCGGCTCTGAGCACCCGATTCCGTCATCGGACACAGCTAGAACCAAAGTGTCCTTGCGTCGCTTGAGTCTCACCGTGATCCGCGATCCCCTGCTGTGTTTGATCGCGTTCGTTATCGCTTCCTGCGCAATGCGGTAGAGATGCATGGCTGCGTCGTTGTCTTCGACGAGGATTGGCTCCTTGCATTGAAACGACCAATTTAATGGGTGCGCGCGGCCGAGAGCGTTGACGAGTTCGCGGAGGGCGCAGACCAGACCATCGGGTCGCAATGGAACCGGGTCGATCCCCCGCGCGAGATCGTGCGCTTGGTTAATCGCTTGATCGACCAGCTCCGCAATCTTCGACGCGCTCGACGCAAGGGGCGATTGCTGGCCATCGAGAGCGCGTTCGAGAGCCAGCGTGTGAAACAGCAGACCGGTCAGGCATTGCCCGAGACCGTCGTGTAGATCTCTGCTAAAACGCCTTTGCTCGTTTTCCTTGCTTTGCAGCACTTCTTTTTCGAGTCGTTGCCGTTCGATCATCTCCGCTTCCAAATCCGCAGTGCGCTCGCGGACGCGTGTTTCGAGATCCTGCCGCGCCGCTGACAGCTCGGCCTCAAGCTCACGATGGCGCGTGATGTCGGTGACGGTGCGAATGAATCCGAGCAGTTCGCTCAAGTAACCGCGCAACGCGCAGCCTTCGGCCATGACCCAGCGCGTCTCGCCATCCGGCCGACAGACCCGATACTCCTCTCGGAAAAGATCATCCCTGGCCGGCAGGCAGGACCAATGGGCCAGGACTGCATCACGGTCTTCGATGTGGATAGTATTGATCCATCCATCGCCGATTGCTTCGTCAATGGTCAATCCCGTTAATTCACTCCACCGATCGTTAACATAATTGCAGCGGCCGCGAGCGTCGAAGCGCATCAGTCCAACCGGTGCAACCTTGGCCAGCGCAGCAAAGGCGATCTCGCGCTCTCGGAGCGCTTCTTCCGCGCTGTGTAAACGCGTTTCCATCTCGATTCCACAGTGGAGAATGGCAGTTTGTCAGCCAACAAAACCAACGCTCCAATTGCGGTGGCAGATAACTTAGTCGTCTCGCCGGAGATCTGTCGAGCCATTTGCATCCGCGGGACTGACGTAGGCGAGCACACACGGCGCGATGGCTGCAAGATCGACATGATGATGGGTGAGCAACTCTCCCGTCTCCCGATGCGTCGGGGCTTCGGGCATCTGTTCATTTCGATGCGTCACGGTGCGACCGCCGGCTTCACGGATAGCATGTAGGCCCAGCAAGCCATCGCGGTTCGCGTTCAACAACAGAACGCCGACGACCCGTGCCTTGTAGGTCTCCGCCGCGCTCATGAAGAGTAAGTCTATCGATGGGCGGTGCGGGTGCTCCACGCCATTCGAGGAGAGATGCATTTTACCCTCCCGTATCATGAGGTGCTTGTCATCAGCGGCGACATAGATTCGCCGTCGCTCGATCCTTTCGCCATGGATCGCTTCAGTCGCGCGCATGCGTCCGGGCGCGTTAAGCACGTCGGCCAAGAGAATAGGACTATCCACGGTCGCCTGCAGAACCACGAACAGAGAGGCACCGAGATCCGGCGGAAAGCATCCAATGAGTACCGCCAGCGCCGCGCCGCCTCCTACGGGTGCGCCGATTACGATAATATCGCGAATGGGCTCGGTTTGATCTAAACGCTGCGGGGAATTCACAAGTTTGGTGTATTTGCCTAACGAACTGATTTGGACTTTGAACAGTCAACTCAATGCTGCGCATATTTGCCCGAAAGATAACGTTCTGCGGTTGCTGGCGGCATATCGAATACTTTTCCGTCGCGAATCGAGCGCGCCAGCTTGATGTATTCGGCATGCGCCCAGACCAGTGGCATGCCCGAGCCGGAGGGATGGCCGAAGAATAGATCGCGCTCCGGAATATCATCAGCGTCCCAAATCTGTTCGGGGATCATTCCGCCCGCGCTCGTGAATGCTTCCATCGTTTTCAATAAGCGTCGGGCCTCGTCGATTCGGCCCGCGGCGATTTCGTAGTGGGCGCGTTCCCCGGTAAGCAGTGGCCACGGGCGTCCGATGCCAGTGCCATCGAAAGGCGAACCATCCGCGTGTTCACCATAACCGTCGTGATTGTAGCGGCGCCAGCACGGACCGTGGGGCGTATCGACTCTTAGCAAAGAATCAATCACTCGCACGGTGTTGAGAATGCGCGGATCATTTGCCGCGCGCAGGCCGAAGCGGACGAGAGCGAGAGCGTCGATAGACACGATGCTCGCCGCCGGCACGTACGTGGTCTCTTTCACATTCTTAAGCTCGATTTTGCCGTCCACCGCCGAACTGCCGTCGTTCGTGTCGGGAGAAATCCGAACGTAGTAGCCTTCGACTCCGCACTTTTCCGCCAACTCGGTCCCGGTTGCGTACGTCCACTCTTCGATCTTGTCGTTCCATGCGTCTGCGGTCTTGCGCAAAGTATCAGGCAACCCTGGCTCGAGACTAAACTCAGCAGCTTCTAGAAGCGCCGCAATTTCAGTCGCGATGGTATAAGGCGAATAACCTCCCACTTCTTCCCAGCGATCCTGTTCCGTCACAGGACCGTGCTCGAGAATGTAGCCAAGCGCCTTGCGCAGCATGGGCCAGAGCCGCTCCAGCTCCGCTTTATCGATCAGCTTTTCGCGCAGCGCCGTCGCGGTGAGTAAAATCGGAAACGCGCACTCATCCATTTGTTTCCCGGACCAATACCGTTCGCCCCGGAGCCACATATTCTGCGGCCAGCTTCCATCCGCTTCCTGCGTCGTGGCCAGAAAACGCAGCGCCTGCACCGCGTCGCGCTGGTAGCCTGCCGCGAGCAGCGCGCCGGAGGTTTGTGCGGCATCACGCACCCAGGCGATGTGATAACCGCCGCGATCGTCATCGCCTTTCGAAAAACCCCACGGCGTCGAAAGACTGGCGACCATACCGCCCGGAAATTTCTTCGCTTCGTTGGAATGAAGCACCAGCGTGCTGATACGGTGATAATCGAGTGTGCCCTCTTTCTTCTCCGGCGCTTTCGCTTGAAACGAGTTCTGCCATTTCGTCCAATCGTGCATGTATTCGTCGCGCGCGGCGTCGAAGCCATCGAGCAAACTCGCGCGCACATGCTGAGCCGCTCCGAGGGCAGAAGAATCAAAGCCCAGAGCGAGCACAAATTCGCCGTCGCATTTGGCCAGGTCGATTTGCGCAGTCAGCGCAACGTTACCGTCGCAGGCGCGGGTGTATTTCCATTCCATCCGCTTGTGCCGGTGCAAATCCTGCCACCCATCGGAGGTGCCGACATAACCAGCCGAGCATTGCAAAAAGGGAACCGAACATCCGAGCGCCAGCGCACTCACATCCCGCTGAGCCAAGAGATAATCCTGACCCCAAAAAGTGTCGATCCAGGCGTTGTTATGCGCGCCAAGGTTATCGAGATGCGGGGCCAGCAAAACATAGAGGTATAACTCGTCGTCGCTCGTCGCGATAAACCGCGTGCGTACCAACAAGACATCAAGCCGAGGATCGGTGACGATCTCCTTCTCGATCTTGTAACGTCCTTGTTTGCATTCATTCGTTAGGCGAAACGCCGGTACGCCATCAGCCAGATATTCAACCTGATGTTTCGTGTCTTTTTTTTCCTCGGAGAAAAATTCGTTGCCGTCGCTGACGATGAATTCCAGGTCGCGCGTGCAGGCGTGATCAACCTCCGGCCAGAACACTTCTGTCAGAATGCCCTGGTTAACGGTGAACCAAACCTGACTGGCAGGCGTTGCCGCGGTGCCCACCACAGTCTTGGCGCTCGATGTCCAAAGCGGCTCAACGCCCGGTTTGCCCGGCGCCTCTTGATTGTGCTGTTTCGCGTCCGTCATTTATCGGAAAGAAATTGTCTCAAAAAAAATCCACCGAGCACCGCGCCAGCGATCGCCAGAATCCCAAGTGCAATCCAACCGCGATGCAGATCAGTCCACAATTGCGGACTCCAGCTGCGCGCCCGATCACCAAACGTACCGTGCGCGCCGCGGTCTTCGGTCGCATCCACTGGTTCCCACAAGTTGTCGGGCCGATTTGGATTTTCAGGTTCGCTCGTTTGCTGCGCATCGAAGCAGTTGTGGGCGAGATAATGGTCAAGCAGGCCAGGCGCGATCTTATTTCCGACAATCGCCTCAACGGTTGGCAGGCCGACATAAATCTCGCGGCGCGAGTGATGCGAAGCGTAAACGATGGCGCGCGCCGCGACCTCCGGTTGAAAGATCGGCGGGACTGGTTGCGCTTTGCGCGGCAAGCGGCTTTTCACCCAACCGAATTGCGGCGTGTTCAGCGCCGGCATTTGGATCATGGTCACGCGCACTTTGCTTTTGTCGTGAATCAGCTCGCACCGGAGCGAATCGCAAAATCCCTGGATTGCGTGTTTTGCTGCGCAATAGGCGGCTTGTAGTGGAATTCCGCGATACGCCAGAGCGGAGCCGACCTGGATGATTACGCCGCGATCGCGCGGCAGCATACGTTTCAGCGCGGCGAGCGTGCCGTAAACGTAACCGAGATAGGTCACTTCCGTGACGCGTTTAAATTCGTCCGCCGTCATTTGTTTGATCGGAGAAAACACCGAGGCCATCGCGTCGTTTACCCAGACATCGATTGGGCCGAATTGTTTTTCGACCTCGTCTGCGGCCGCTTCGAGTGCCGCCGCATCCGCGACATCGGCAGGCAAGATCAATGCTTCGCCGCCGCGTTCTTCAACTTCGCGCTTGGCGCCTTCGAGCCCGGCGCGCCCGCGCGCGATCAATCCAATGCGCGCACCTTCTTTGGCAAACTCATGTGCCGCAGTTCGCCCAACGCCGGCGGAAGCGCCCGTGATCACAATTGTTCGTCGTTTGTTTTTCATAAGATTAATGATTGTGACTGCGCCGCTCTTTAATAAGAGCAACGCTTGCGAAGACTTCACGGCGAGCCAGCCCGGCTATCACGATGGAGATCGCGGCCGAAGTGAGGCAAAGCGTGCAGCCGGCGTGGATGACTAAGCCCTGAACAAGCGCGAGGCCGATGGCCGTTGCACTAACGGAAGCGACGATCGCGCCGTAAAGAATTACCATCCACGGCATTGTTCGCCAGCGCTCGCTGCCGCCGACAATGCCGACAAGGAATTCTGCAAAATATCCGGACGCGCCAAGCGCAGCATCGGGCACGGGCAACAAACGCGAAATGAACGAGTGGAGAACTTTGCGGCTGCCATCGCCAAAGAACGGTTCCCAGACCGTTTTCATGACGCCGAGCTGATAGAGCATGAGATAACTCGCAACACAAAAGCCGGCGAGCGCCAGCGCTAGAATCGGCAGCCGCAAGGCCCACGCGGAAGGATTAAACGTCAAACCGCGCGGAAGCGTATTGATCGCGACGGCGCGAAACCCCTCCAGCAGGTGTTCTTTTGACGTATTTGAAGCAGCCATAAGAAATCAACGTATTCTCCGCTGCGCACGACAGAGACGAAATCAGAAAGGACAACACTCTCCGTGTAAAAGAATCTCGTAGCGGACCAATTCTGCCCGCTCATGGTTCTCGGAGTTTACGGGAAATTCCGGGCGAAGGAAGAGCAGGGCGACTAGCGTTGCACCAAAAAGAAAGCAATGCCGAGAATGATGTAAACTGCGAGGAGGAGAACACCCTCGAACCAAGTCGTCTCCCCGTCTGCGGCAATAGCGTTAACTGCAAAACTTACTCCAGCAATCGCGATTAGTTCGAGCGGGTTTTCGAAAACAAGATTCATCGGATGACCGAGGAAATGCGAGACGAGCACGAGAAGCGGAGCGACCAAGAGGGCCACCTGAATGCTCGATCCAACCGTGATGCTCATGACCAGGCCCATGCGATCTTTTCGAGCGAAATAAATCGCGGCCACATACTCGGCGGCATTGCCCACGATGGCGAGAACGACGACCCCGAGAAAGAAACGCGAGATGCCGAGTTGGCTCGCCGTTTGTCCGAGTGCGCCGGAAACCAGTTTTGCCTCCCACGCGGTAAAAGCCGTGCCGGCGATTAGCACCGCGAGAGATTGCCAGAGGGGCCAGGGCGGCCGGTTTTGCTCTTCGTCGCTCCGTTGAAATTCAAAAACTTCCCGATGCGTGACGAGTGTATAGAGAAGGTTCGCGATGTACACCAGGATCAGAACAACGGCCACGCCAAGGCTCAATCTCTCATCCAGCTGGCCGGCCGCCGGCGACGCGTAGAGGCCACGCTCGGTATAATCAAACAGTGCGGGCACGAGCAGCCCGATTGTTGCGAGGATAAGCAAACTCGAAAGCAAGCCGGCCCGTTCCCGTTTGAAGCTCTGACGCTCGCGCCCCCAACTCCCAACGATGATGGCCAGGCCCAAACCGAGCAAACCATTTCCGATGATGGAGCCGGTGATTTGGCCTTTGACCACGCTCTGCTCGCCGGCTGCGAGAACGAAAAGCGCCAGAATAAGTTCGGCCATATTGCCGAAGGTCACATTCAACAAACCACCCACCGCTGGCCCGGCGCGTGCCGCTACATTTTCTGTCGCCCGCCGGATCCATTCCGCCAACGGCACGATGGCTAGAATTGCGCTCGCGAAAATCCAAACGGGTCCGACGCCGGAGAAGTAGTGCAGCCCCAGCGAGAGCGGTACGAGCAGCAAGAGCC
>JALZAX010000437.1 GCA_030948055.1 Verrucomicrobiota bacterium
GCGAAAATCTCTGCGACATGTTTTATGCGGAAAGTTTCACCGCTTATTCCGCAGCATATCTCCAGGGAGCGGAACCGCGCTCGCCGCTTGCCTCGCCGCTTTTCGCAGACCTAAGCAATCTTCCGCCACTGCTGATCGAGGTCAGCGATACCGAACTTCTTTACGATGAAGCTGTGCAGCTAGCAGAACGCTGGCGCCAATCAGGAAACGTCGTGGAGCTGAATGTTTCGCCGCGGCTGCCGCACGGATGGCAAATGCTGACGCCGTTTGTTCCGGAAGCGTACGAGTCTCTCGCACGCGCGGCAGCATTCGTTAGGCAGCAGCTTCCAGTTGCTCGCGCTTAACGCCGCGCAACTCAAACAGACGAATGAGCGATTCTTCGATGAGATTGTTCGGACACGAGGCACCGGCGGTGATGCCGATAACGACTCGGCCCTCGGGCAGCCAGTTCTTTGCGATCACTTCCTGTTTTTGATGCAGGTCGTAGTGTACGATTTCATCCTTGGAAAGAAGCCGCGACGCATTGCGCACAAAATAGGTGGGCAATTTTTCTTCGCCCATTTCTGCGAGATGCGACGTGTTCGAGCTGTTGTAGCCGCCGACCACGAGGAGCAAATCCATTTTCACATCGAGCAATTCACGCAACGCATCCTGACGTTCTTGCGTCGCGCCACAGATGGTGTCGAAGAAACGAAAATTTTTCGCGCCCAGTTCCGCACCGTCGCGATCGCTGATGGCCTGCCGAATTCGACGCTGTACTTCCTCCGTTTCACCACGCAACATCGTGGTCTGATTTGCCACCCCGATCGTGCGGAGATGAATGTCGGGATCGAAGCCTGCTGAGTAGGCGTTGCGGAATTTTTCCTGAAACTCCTGCTTGTTCCCGCCGTGCCGGATGTAATCACAGACGTAATCGGTTTCCGCCAGCGTGAGCACGACAAGATAATGACCTTTGCCGTCACCAAGCGCGCGCGAGCTGGTGGCCTTCGTTTCTTCATGCTCGGCTTTGCCGTGAATAATGGAAGTGGCGGATTCACTGGCGTATTTCCGCACGCGTTTCCAAACGCTCATCACGTCGCCGCAGGTGGTATCGACGATCTGGCAACCGCGCTCTTTGATTTGCTGCAAGGTCGAAACTTCGGTGCCGAAAGCAGGAACAATCACGACATCGTTAGGCTCCAGATCGGCAATTTCGGCTTCTTTGTTTTTACCCATCAAATTTTTGATGCCTAACGAGCGGATTTGCTCGTTCACTTCCGGGTTGTGAATGATCTCTCCCAGGATGTAGAGCCGCCGACCCTTGAAAACTTTTCCGGCGGCGTAAGCCAGATCGATCGCCCGCTCCACCCCGTAACAAAAACCGAATTGCTTGGCCAATCGCACCGTGACATCGCCTAACGAGAGGATGCCGCCATTGCGCCGAATCTTATCGACGATGTCGCTGCGATAATGCGCCTCCACCTGCTCTTGCACCGCCGTCATCACTTCCGGCGTGCGCAGGTTCACCTTCTCGCGCGCCGTCGTGCCGCTGGAGATCAGATTCGTGCTCACGTTGAACTATCGGGGCATTGCCCGTCTTTAGCTAGTCCTCGAGAAGCGCGCCGGCGGGCCGCTGGAAGGCGGCGTCGGAAATTGAAACGCGTCCCGGAGGATCGGGCGTGTGCGAATCATCAATGCGCTGAATTTTCGCGCCGTAAGTCGCATCTTCCGGTTGTGATTCTGCGATATTTACGGGCGTGCCGTTATGCACGAGCGCGTAAAATTTCGCCGCCGCTTCGCCTTTCAAACGCAAACAGCCGTGACTGCGCGGATGCAAATGCACATAGCCTTGATGGAATCCGTAAGCGGGCGCAAATTCGCACCAGTAACCCATCGGGTAGCCGACATAGCGTCCGGGAATATTTGCCTCTGCGGTTGCCGGAATGACGCGATCGCCCTGCACGCGGAAGCCATAAGAGCCCGAGCGCTTATGCTCTTCTTTGCGATAGATCGTGAAGTTGCCCTTAGGCGTTGGCTTGGCCGGAATGCCGACGGTAGTCGCTACCGCCATCAGGCAACGATCGCCTTCCATGACGTAAACATTCTGCTTCGAGAGAGAAACTTTCACGCGCACGGCATCAGGATTGTGCGGCCGATGCGCGACGACGTGGTAATTGCCGCCG
>JALZAX010000438.1 GCA_030948055.1 Verrucomicrobiota bacterium
TTTCTGTACGCTGCCCTCGACGATGTGAGCGACACCGAGCTGCTGCGCGATCTCAAGAAGGTTACCCGGCGCACTCTTGTAGCGCTGGGTCGAAGTTCGCGAGATCACTTTCAAATCACGAATCTTGGAAAGACGCGTGAGAATTTCCTCCTGAATTCCATCGGCGAAATAAGTGTTCTCCGCATTGCCGCTCAGATTCTCAAACGGCAGGACCGCGATTGATTTGTTCGTCTTGGAAACTGGTGGTATCGCAGCTGACGCGGCGGAACCGGGTCGGGCTTGGCGCGTGGAAAACCACCAAACGCTGACTAACGCGAGCAGGAGGAGTACGGTCGCGGCGATCAATCCGGTTTTTCGCGAAAGGAAAACGTTTGCTCGCGTGCCCGCAGTGGGCGCGCTCGGAATTTGTTGTGCGACGCGACATTTCGCCGGCGGTTCGCGATTCCCGATTTCATTCGTGTAGAAATTTACCAGCGAAACTTTGCGGCCGTGTTTCACCTCGCACTCGCCGATATCGTGCAGATGCGGATTCCAACGCGGAAAGGGCGTCAGATCCTCCGCGACCCGCTTCGACAAAAGGATGTGGCCCGCGTCGCCGCAATCCATGACGCGTTGCGCCATGTCGACGCCGGCACCGGCGACGTTGGAGCGATTGTTTACATCGACTACTTCGTTGACCGGCCCGCTGTGAATTCCCATGCGCAGGCGAATTTCTGGCTGACTCCTCATCGCCGTCGCGATCTCCACTGCGCATTCAACCGGCGCCTGCGGATCATCGAAAAACACGAGGACCATTCCGTCGCCCGTGGGGATGCTGATTATTCTTCCTTCCGATTCAGCGCGTCGCAGCCGCGCAGTGTTTTTCACCACGCGCGTCAGTTCAGCCATGATGCGCGTTTGTTCCGTGATGAGCAGCGTCGAGTATGCGATTACGTCCATGGTCAGGACGTGCGCGATCTCGACTTTCATTTCCGACAAAGCGTCGGAGCTCATAGGGTCAAGCTCTACGCTCAGGCCGCAATCTTCAATTGCGAAAGCAGGCGGTCTAACAAATTAGCCCGCGTGCACGCGCTGAAGGACATTCGGTTTTTGGGTAAAACGGCGTCCGGACTTCTTCCAAAAACCTTGGAGAGGTCCGTTGAGAGCGGCGTGCTGACGTTTCCGTCGATCGGCATTGGCGAAACCCTTTGCGACTACATAGCGAATTTCGCCATTCGGTCCGATAACCACGGTGCAACCGCCGTCCATGTCGAACGTGTCTCCGGCGACGCTGACTGTGCAGGATTGCGTCACTTCAGCGACCAGATCGAACAGGACGCGATTATCCGGTGTGGCGCGGCGCGCGACGCGCACGGATTCCACACGCGGCGGTGATGCTTGCAAGACGCCTTTCGGCCGCGGCATCCCCGAAGAGATGAGACGGAAATAATGCGCTCGTTTCGCATCGGTCACGAAGCGACCGAGCGCGTTGGCCTGTCGAATCATTTCCTGCGCGCTAGCCGGGCGGCCGGGATCGCCATCGAAACGCAATTTGCTGAAAGCGAGTTCGGGGAGGGCGAGCGATGCCTCTGGCGTTTCCCAGCGCACCGCATCTTCCATCATGAAACGCACGTTGCTCGGAAAAATTTCACGGCGTCGAAATGAGCGCATGAGCGCTTCGCGGAAACCCCATTTGTCGGTTCGCTCCATTTCGCTGTCGGCGGTGATGAGCGCACGCAGATATTCGCCGAATTCCACATCGGCCGGCGGACAATAGTCGATCGCTCGGATGCAGATGTTGAGAAATTGCCCGGCCACTTTGTTCGCTTCTTGCGCGATCGCTTGCACGAGCGGTTCGCTCAAGGCCACCTCACCGAGCGTTTTCGGATCGCGCTCAGCGATGCGGAAAAAGCGATCGATCTTTCGCTTCACCACCGTGACGAAAGCTTCGAAGACCGCCGAGACCAGGACCGAACCGAGCGCGTGCGGTTCCAACTTTGGATCATAACGCTTCGGGGCATTCTCGTTTCCCGGCAGAATGTCGGAATCAAAGGCGGCGATGCCTTCGACATCGATGCCGGAGCGAAGCGCGCGCGCCTTGTCGGGCTGCGAGCGCGCAAAACCAAATTCGCGCGCCAGGTCGGTGAGAAGAAATATCGAAGACGAGCCCGCCGTCCA